>NZ_JAMONU010000143.1 GCF_027066465.1 Thermococcus sp. | reverse complement strand
GAGAAGTTCCTAGAGCCCCTCGGCGTCGATATCCTGACGGACGAGGTTACTGACATCGACCCGAAGAGGAAGGTCGTTAAGACCAAGTCCGGAAAGGAGATAGCCTGGGAGAAGCTGGTCCTGGCGACGGGCTCGAAGCCTGCAAAGCCGGATTTTCCGGGCGTTGACCTCGATGGGGTATACACCGTTCCCAAGGACTACGAGTACCTCAAGAAGCTCCGGGAGAAAGTAGAGGAAGCCGAGAAAATCGTCATCGTCGGCGGTGGCTTCATAGCCCTTGAGGTTGGCGACGAGATACGGAAGCTCGGCAAGGACGTGACTTTAGTCGTCAGGAGCAGACTGCTACGGAGTTCCTTTGACCCGGAGTTCAGTGAGATGATTGAAGGAAAGCTGAAGGAAGCCGGAATAAACATTGCATACGGGCAGGTTGAGGGCTTCGCCGGGAACGGGAAGGTGGAGAAAGTCAAGCTCCTTGACGGGGGAGAAATCTCGGCCGATTTGGTAATCCTCTCCACAGGTTACCGACCCAACGTCGAGCTGGCAGTTAAGGCCGGCCTCAAGGTTACTCGCTACGGGGTCTGGACCGACGAGTACATGAGAACCTCTCATCCCGACATCTTCGCGGTCGGCGACTGCGTGGAGCACAGGGACTTCTTCACGGGCAAGCCCTACCAGCTCATGCTCGCCTCAACTGCCACCTTCGAGGCGAGGATTGCAGGGGCCAACCTTTTCAAGCTCCAGATTGTCAGGGAGAACAGGAGGACAATAGGTGCCTACTCAACCCACATAGCGGGCCTCACCCTTGCGGCGGCCGGTTTGACGGAGGAGCAGGCAAAGAGGGAGGGCTTTGAGGTCATCGTGGGCTACGGTAAGGGCCCGGACAGGCACCCTGCGAAGTTCTCCGATACTTCGATGATAACTGTAAAGCTCATCTTCTCCCGCGACAGGGGTGCGATACTCGGGGCCCAGATAGCTGGTGGCAAAAGCGTCGGCGAGATGATAAACATCCTTGCCTTGGCCATACAGAAGAGGCTCACTGCGAGCGAGCTCTACACCCTCCAGATAGCGACCCACCCGCTCTTGACGGCATCCCCGATAGGGTATCAGATACTTCAAGCGGCTGAGGATGCACTTGCAAAGCTGAGAACGTGAGTTCTTCTCGACTTCTCCTTTTTCTTCACGAAGGAACTAGCTTTCCAGAAGAAGCATTGGCAAAAGTTTCGATGGCGGGCCGGGCGGGATTCGAACCCGCGACCTTCGGCTCCGAAGGCCGACGCCCCATCCAGACTAGGCCACCGGCCCGCTGGGCCTCAGGAGTGGTGACCCTCCGCACCCCTCGGTGCCGGGCCAACCGCTCATCACGGGCCAGATGTCTTTTTATATACCACTGTTATATCGCTTTCGGTGGTAGCTTTGATGCTTCCGGACTGGAAAATCAGAAGGGAAATCCTAATAGAGCCTTTTTCAGAGGAGTCCCTTCAGCCGGCCGGCTACGACCTCAGGGTCGGAGATGAGGCTATTGTTGCAGGAAAGCTTGTAAACGTCAGGGAGAGCGGGGATGTAGTAATACCACCAAAGGCCTACGCCCTTGTTCTAACTCTGGAGAGGGTAAAGCTTCCCGACGACGTGATGGGGGATATGAAGCTCAGAAGCAGTCTGGCCCGAGAAGGTCTCATAGGCTCTTTTGCGTGGGTAGACCCCGGCTGGGACGGAAAACTGACGTTGGGTCTCTTTAATGCCTCAGAGAAGGAAGTAAAGCTGCACTACATGGAGAGGTTCGTCCAGATGGCCTTCGTTCGCCTCGAAGGACCCGCGAGGCGGCCCTACTTTGGGCAGTACCAGGGCAGTAAGGGGTTAGTGCTTTCGAAAAGGAAGCCTTAGGTTCCTTCTCCCTTACTCTCCCCAAGGGACTTCGTTCACTTTTTCGACAATTGTCTCAATCCCATCTCACGTTTTCTACCCGGCCGTTTTCTTAGAGGAGTATTACCATGTATATTTAGGTGCATTCTCGATTTAACGCCTTCTCAGGGTTTCTTTACCGAAAGTTTTATATATCTTCAAATTCCAAAAGAATACCGAAGAAAACTTCAAGGAGGTGTTGTGGATGGCCGAGCTTCCAATTGCCCCGGTTGACAGGCTTATAAGGAAGGCCGGCGCTGAGAGAGTCAGCGAGGAGGCCGCCAAGGTCCTCGCCGAGTACCTCGAGGAGTACGCCATCGAGATTGCCAAGAAGGCCAACGAGTTCGCCAGGCACGCCGGCAGGAAGACCGTCAAGGCCGAGGACATCAAGCTCGCTATAAAGGCCTGAAGGCCTTTGTTTTTCATTACTTTCCACCGTTAGCGTTTTAAATCTCTTTTCACGCTTTTAACCATGCCCGAAATAGCTGTCAGGATGACAAAACGCAATCACAACGCTTTCGTCCATCTCCTCGCCGCTCTGGAGAGTCAGGGATTCGATTTGGGTGAACTGCTCATAACGAAGGACTTCAACGAGATTCTCAAGGCAAAGCCGAAAGTCGTTCTCTACTCATTCTTCACGGAGGAAATCTGGGGCGACCTCCCGAAGGAAGTCCGGCTTTTAAAGGAGAGGGGAGCGCTTCTCGTTGCTGGTGGATACCATGCCATAGCGATGCCGAGGCATACCCTCAACGTTCTGGGATTTGACATAGCGGTCATCGGTGAAGGCGAGGAGGTAATCTACCGGCTTTTGACAACCCTAAAGAGGACTGGCTACAGGGTAACTCCAGAGCTTGCAGAGGTGAAGGGTCTCGCCTTCTACCTCAACGGCGAGTTTACCTTCACCGGCTTCGCAAAGGTTGAGGACTTCTGGCGCTTTCCACCGTATCCTGAAAGCGTCCGCCTGATTTCGCCGATGGAGATAAGCAGGGGCTGTCCCTTCCGTTGCTACTACTGTCAAACACCTTACATCAAGGGCTTCCGAATGAGGCACAGGCCCATAGACCAGATTGTGAAGTACTCGAGGAGAATGAAGGACATGCGCTATATAACACCCAACGCCTTCGCCTACGGGAGTCCGGGAGCGATACTCAGGCTTAACAAGCTCGAGGCCCTTCTCAAGGCTTTGCAACCCCTCAGGAAAGAGGGAAGGAGGCTATTCTACGGAACCTTTCCGAGCGAGGTCAGGCCGGAGTTCGTTCTTCCAGAAACCCTCGAGCTGCTGATAGACTACGCCGACAACAGAAGGTTGGCTATTGGAGCGCAGAGCGGGGACGACGCAATGCTGAAAGCGATGCACAGGCTTCACAGGGTTGAGCACGTCCAGCGGGCCGTTGAATACATGCTCGAGTACGGCTTTGAGCCTGTGGTTGACTTCATCGTTGGCCTGCCCGGGGAAAGCGAGGAGAGCCAGAGGAAGAGCATTGAGCTTATGAGGTGGATTATGAGAAAGGGCGGGAAGGTTCGGGCCCACTACTTCATGCCCCTGCCCGGAACGCCTTGGGCGCGGTGCAGGCCCTCTCCCCTGAGCGAGGAGATGAAAAAGTTCCTCGGCAGGATGGCGGCGAAGGGCAAAATTGAAGGCTCATGGGGCGTCCAGATAAAGCTTTCAAGAAGGCTCCAGAAGCTGATAGAGGAGTTCTATGAGGAGCCTATGAGCTATCACGGCAGGATTCGGTCGGTTTGCTGAGCAAAAAACTTTTAGGAAAACGCGTTAGAAACACTCTGGGTGGTTGCATGAGGAACGTGGGCCTAATCGTGGCCGTTATCATTTCGGCTCTGCTCTTCTACGCCGTCAGCGGGGATGTAGGAGCTTTTCTCAGTGTTCTCATAATCGGAGGTTGCGCATACGTAGTCTCGCTCAAGCCATCAATCGGGGGTCCCCTGCTGTACGCGCTCATCGGGTTCTTCGCTGGCTTTATACTGGCCATCGTCCTCGGCGTGACGGTCTTCAAGAACTCCACAGTCGGAAGCGATGCGTTGATTTCGTTGCTCGTAATCGGTCCGGTGGTAGCGGTTTTAATCGGCAGAAGGCACAACTACCGCCTCTGGGTCTCGCTAAGGCCATGACCCAAAAGCTTTTAACTTCAGGGAGTATTGAAGGGCGAGGGCGTTATGTACGCCGAAAACTATAAAAGATTCCTGGAGCTTATAGACGAACTGCGAGAGTTTGAAGGCGCCCTCATCGTTGAGGGCATGCGAGACGAGGTGGCTCTGAGGAATCTGGGGGTCAGAGCGGAGGTAATCAGGCTCTCACGTCTGCCCTTGGCGGAGGTCGCGCTCATTGCATCATCCTATGGCAACGTTAAGATACTCACGGACTTTGACAGGAAGGGGGAGGAGCTCGCAAAAAAGCTCCTCCGCTACCTGGCCGGCTACCCCTGCAGGGTGGACGTGGAAACCAGAAGGGAGCTCAAGAAGCTGGTCAAAAAAGACGCTAAAGGCATTGAGGACCTATACAGCCTCTACCTGAAGGTCATCTCCGTTTCTGACCCCCGGCTGGAGGGGATTCGATGAAGAGAAAAAAGGCTGTACTCCAGCAGGTTTTGGCTGAAAAACGAAAAAAGGCTAAAGAGGGTGGTATTATGTCAGGAAAGGACGAGTTCGGAACGACCAAATACGTCATCTACGCCGAGTTTGAGGCTAACGGCATCGTTGAAAGGCCCGACGTTGTGGGTGCTATTTTCGGACAGACCGAAGGCCTTCTCGGAGACGACCTCGACCTGAGGGAGCTCCAGAAGACCGGAAGGATTGGCAGGATTCGCGTCGAGGTTCACAACAAGGCCGGCAAGACCTACGGAACCATAACCGTCCCGTCGAGCCTCGACAGGGTTGAGACGGCTATCCTCGCCGCGGCGCTGGAAACCATCGACCGCGTTGGTCCAGCCGAGGCCAAGATAAGGGTTCTTCGCATAGAGGACGTCAGGGCAACCAAGAGGAAGTACATCATCGAGAGGGCCAAAGAGATACTCGAAACCCTCATGGAGCAGGAGATTCCCGAGACTCAGGAGCTCACCGAGGAAGTCAAAAAGGCAGTCAGAGCTAAGGAGCTCATCGAGTACGGACCAGAGAAGCTTCCCGCAGGACCTCACGTTCCGTTCTCCGACTCAATCATCGTCGTTGAGGGAAGGGCCGACGTCCTCAACCTGCTCAAGCACGGCATAAAGAACGCTATAGCGGTAGAGGGAACCTCAATTCCGGAAACCATAATCAAGCTCAGCAAGGAAAGAATAGTTACCGCCTTCACCGACGGCGACCGCGGTGGGGAGCTTATACTCAAGGAGCTCCTCCAGGTTGCGGACATAGACTACGTTGCCCGTGCCCCCGAGGGCAAGGAGGTCGAGGAACTCACCAAGAAGGAGATAGTAAAAGCTCTAAGAAGCAAGGTTCCGGCCGAGCAGGTTATCAACGAGATGTTCAACAAGGGCAAGAGCTTCTACGAGCTCGTGAAGGAAAGAGAAGAAAAGGCGGAACCCAAGAGACCCGAGCCCCGCGTTGTTCCCGCCGCTCCGGAGGAGAAAAGGGAAGAGGCGGCTAGGGAGGAAAAAATAATCAAACCCATCGAAAAGGCCCGCATTCCTGAGCTCGAAGAGTTCGGGGAGTTCATAGAGCGCGTTAAGAAAGACGGGATAGCACTCCTTCTCGATGAGAACAAGAACGTCATAGCAGAGATACCCGTCAGGGAGCTTACCAACCAGCTCAAGGAGAGGAAAGATGTTTACGCTGTCGTTTTCAACGGGGTTATAACACAGAGGCTAATCGACACCGTCAGCGAGACCAATGTTAAGTATCTCATCGGTGCCAGAAAGTACAATGTTGTCAGGCGCCCGGTTACGCTCAAGATAATAACTTTTGCGGAGTGACTACTCCACCGCAATTCTTCCCCTTTTTCTCTTCAGCTTCAGCTCCCTCCCCCTGGGTGTGTACACCAGGGGACTTTTCCGCACCAGTATCTTTTCTACGGCTCCGTTTCCGGACTGGATTTCCAGAACGTACTGGGAGTACAGGGAAAACCATGAGAGGAATCTCTGGGAGACCCTGTCCTTGTTTACAACGAGGATGTTCACCGGCCTCTTCCTGTTCTCTCGAAGCCTGCTGTTTTCCTTAAGGGCCATAAACCGCTGAAAAACCCTGATTGTGCTGTCCTCCCCGATTATGAAAGCGATTCCATCGAGGGTGAAATCGAGGCCAACCGGCCGTCTATTCCCAATCCGGGACTTAAGAACACTCCTGTAGAGCATCTCGTACTTTGGAACAAACGTCTCGGCGGAGAGATTGTCAAGGGAGTAAACGAAATCCTGCGGATACATTATGCCGAGAAGTGAGGAGAAGACATCTATAACCGTCAGTTTCCCTGCCCTTCCAAGGTTCTCAACGTCTAAGCCCACGGGCTTAAGCTCCATTTCAAGAGAAGAGAGGGGTAGGACGGAGTTCATCACGACCCCGAAATCACCCGCAGTAATGCGGTTTTTGAGAATCGCAAACCCAAGAACCCAGCCCCAGGAGTACGTTTCGTGGACAATCAAGGTTGTTGAGTCCGGGAGCAGTCCCCCGCCGAGAGCTCTGTCAAGCCTTTCAAACCCCGTGCTGAGCAACTCCATATACCTCATCCCTTCGGCTGATACCCCCGTATTCATGACCGTACCGGATAATGTATGCACGGCGAACTATTTATGCTTTCCTAATCTTTATAACCTCCCGCTCTCTTTTTAACCCGGTGGTGGAAGTGGTTGAGGAGCTAATCTGGAAGTACGCGCTCATCAACGCCTACACCCACAAGGGAAAAGCCAATCCCAAAGCCGTCATCGGAAAGGTCCTCGGTGAGAACCCCGAACTGAGACCGAAAGCCAAGGAGATAATCCCGCTAGTGAACGAGATAGTCGAGAAGGTAAACGCCCTCTCCCCTGAGGAGCAGGAGGCCAAGCTGAGGGAGATTTACCCCGAGTTCTTTGAGGAGAAGGCAGAAAAGAGGGAGGAAAAGAAGGGCCTCCCGCCACTCCCGAAGGCTGAGAAGGGAAAGGTCGTCACCCGCTTTGCGCCCAACCCCGACGGTGCCTTCCACCTCGGAAACGCGAGGGCAGCTATTCTGAGCCACGAGTACGCGAGGATGTACAACGGCAAGTTCATACTCCGCTTCGACGACACCGACCCAAAGGTAAAACGACCGGAGCCGATTTTCTACGAGTGGATTAAAGAGGATTTGGAGTGGCTCGGCTTCAAGATTGACGAAGTACACATAGCGAGCGACAGGCTTGAGGTATACTACGACTACGCTGAAAAGCTGATAAAGATGGGCAAGGCCTACGTCTGCACCTGTAAGCCGGAGGAGTTCCGCGAACTGAGAGACAAGGGCATCGCCTGCCCACACAGGGACGAGCCGGTTGAGGTTCAGCTCGAACGCTGGAGGAAGATGCTGAACGGAGAGTACAGGGAGGGCGAAGCGGTCGTCAGAATAAAGACCGACCTCAAGCATCCAAATCCCGCCGTCAGGGACTGGCCCGCTCTTAGGATAATAGACAATCCCAACCACCCGAGGACCGGCAACAAGTACCGCGTCTGGCCCCTCTACAACTTCGCATCTGCCATAGACGACCACGAGCTCGGCGTTACGCACATCTTCCGCGGGCAGGAGCACGCCGAGAACGAAACGAAACAGCGCTACATCTACGACTACTTCGGCTGGGAGTATCCGGTTACGGTGCACCACGGCAGGCTGAGCATCGAGGGTGTTATCCTCAGCAAGTCCAAGACGAGGAAGGGCATAGAGGAGGGCAAATACATCGGCTGGGACGACCCGAGGCTTGGAACTATCAGGGCTCTGAGGAGGCGCGGAATACGGCCCGAGGCAATAAGGGAGCTAATCATCGAGGTTGGCCTGAAGAGGAGCGACACAACGGTAAGCTGGGACAACCTCGCGGCGATAAACAGGCGCATAATCGAGCCGATAGCGAACCGCTACTTCTTCGTCGCGGACCCGGTTCCGATGTGGATTGAGGGCTACGACGAGGAGTTCGTTGCCGAGATTCCTCTCCACCCCGACCACCCCGAGAGGGGCGTTAGGAAGCTCAAATTCGTCCCCGGAAAGCCGGTTTACGTCTCCAAGGACGACATGGAGCTCTTCAAGCCCGGCAACTTCGTTCGCCTTAAGGACCTTTTCAACGTCGAAATCCTTGAGGTGAGTGAAGAGGGCATCAAGGCGAGGTTCCACAGCGTTGACTACGAGATAGCGAGAAAGAACAGGTGGAGGATGGTTCACTGGGTCACAGATGGAAAGCCCTGTGAGGTCTGGGTTCCCGAGGGCGAGGAGCTGATTATCAGGGAGGGACTCCTTGAGAGCGACGCCGACGTTAAGGTCGATGACGTAGTTCAGTTCGAGCGCTTCGGCTTCGTGAGAATAGACGAGGTAAAAGATGGAAAGGTTCGGGCGATTTTCGCCCACAAATGAAGGCCCTCACTCCGGGGCCTTCCTTACAAATAAACTGTTCCCGAAGAAGCCAAAGAGCACCAGTATAACAGCCAGCAGGGCCGAGAGCACGTAGAGGTCTCCTGCCTTGAAGTTGGAGTATATGGCGTAGAGACCTGAGGGAATCAGGAACGCCGCCGTCAGGGCGCTCGCAACTATCTTGGCCGTTGTTGGCCTGATTCCCGTGACCTTTGAAACCTCCTTTGAAACCACGGGATAGAGCTCGTAGAGGGCCGTGAAGAATATGGATATCGACACCGCCTTTAGAAGAGCCTCTGCGAGGGACGGCACTGAATCGGGAATTCCTATGGCGAGGGAAATCGCTATAAGGTACATCGCAGCCTTGTTTCTGTTTACTCCCATACTCGACTCGAGTATCTGAAGGCCGACTTCCGCCGTCGGAAGAATGCTCGTGACGCCGGCAAAGAATATCGACAGCACTATGAGGAGAAGCAGTCCCGGATAGTGGGCCAGAATCTTTGGAAGCTCGCCCATGAGCTGTATTGCCCCCTCCTCGCCGCCGTAAACGTACTTGAGAAGCTCAGCCGGTGTTGCCGGTGCGATTGCGTATATTATCGTGATTGTCGAGAGCACTCCTATTATGAACTGGATGAAAACTCCCGTTCCGATGATTAGCTTGTGGTTAAAGCGCTCGTTCATGAAGCTTCCGAGCATCAGGTAGAAGGCAAAGCCGAGGCCAACCCCGTAGAGCGCCCTCTCCGCGGCCAGCTTTATCATCGCAAGGCTGACGTGCTGCCTGCTCATGGCCATGTGCTTGGCCATTCCGAGGAAAGCCGCCGTTGGGGGTATCCTCGTCCAGAAGGCTATCGTCGTGATGACGACCGCTATGACCAGAATCATTGAACCGATAGCCATTATTGAGAACGTCTTTTCTTTAGCCCTGGTGAGTATAACGAAGACTATCGCCAGCATTATAATCTTTGCAATCAGCCTTCCCAAGGCTCCGGTTCCAACCACGGGCGCGAGCAGAATCAGCATTGTGTTTGCGGCGTAGTAAGAGAGGAATATCGCTATCAGCACGAGTATTACCGTTATCATCGCAGGCTTTCTGAGGATTTTCTTGTACAGCTCGACGAAGTAGTAGCCGGACTTCATGACCCTCTCCGCCTCGATTATCGCCACGTAAGTGAAGAGCGCTAGGAAGCCCAGATGGATTACTAGTCCGGTTATTCCATATTCAAGCCAGAACTGGGGGAACAGTCCTATCGTCCCTATGCCCGTTGCAAACCCCGCAACGAGGAAAGTCAAATACAGCGTCCACTTCTTCATTTCGTCCATTCCCAGCCCCCCGGAGGGTTGTCGCACTCTGGGTTGGGGACGGTGAGTTAAAAGTCTATCTTTCCGAAGTGCCCAAGAGGCCAAAGACATAGGTTCAAATGGAATCATGGGAAAGAGAAAATAAAACATCTCACACCAAAATTCGTGGTTAATCCAGCCCCCACCACTTCACAAGGCCCAGCAGGAACTTATGGGGAAGCTTCTCATGGTGCGGGTAAACGCGCAAAGCGTAGTGCCAGCACGGGTCACCGAGGTGCTTGAGCGCGTTCCCTTCGTATCTATAAAGCCATCTCGTCTCGTCGAGCCTCTCCGGATGCCTTAGCTCTATGATGTAGGGCTTCTCTATGTGGTACCCTTCTGCCCTGACACCGTAGTACAGCTCCACTTTAACGTCCTCGGGTTTAAGCCCATCTAAGTTTAGAACGACCTCAAGCCTCTCCCTGTCGTGAACCTCAACTGACTCAAAGCTGACGTTCGGCCACGATGCAACGGCCCTCTCCTTCCAAGCGGCTATTTCCTTCGCCCCCCTGTAGTTCTCCCTCGTGAGCCAGATGTGGTTGCTCATGGCCTTTGAGTAGAACCTGTCCATGTACTCCTTCACCATCCTGTGGGTGCTGAAGCGCGGGGCGATGCTCTTTATGCTCTCCTTCATCATGTAAACCCATCTCGCCCTGTTGCCGTAGTAGGTCGGAATTATCTCCCTCTCAAGGAGGTCGTAGAGGGAGTGTGCGTCCTTGATGTCGTCCTCCTCGGTCTCGGGTTCTGTGCTCTCCTCACCAACAACCCAGCCGTTCTTGCCGTTGTACCCTTCAACCCACCAGCCGTCGAAAACACTGGCGTTGAGGACGCCGTTGAGGCCGGCCTTCATGCCGCTCGTTCCGCTGGCTTCAAGCGGCCGTCTCGGCGTGTTCAGCCAGACGTCAACACCGGCAACCATAAGCCTCGCGCTTCCCATGTCGTAGTTCTCCATGACGAATATCTTGCCCCTGAACTCCGGCATCTGACTTACTTCGTAGATTCTCTTCAGGAACTCCTTCCCTCCCCAGTCGTTCGGGTGTGCCTTTCCGCCGAAGATTATGTAAACTGGCCTCGTCGGGTCGTTCAGGATACGCTTCAGTCTCTCGAGGTCGGTCAAGAGGAGAACCGCTCGCTTGTATGTTGCAAAACGCCTCGCGAACCCTATTATGAGCGCGTTCTCGTCTATAGCTGGAATCGGGTCGTCTATACCCAGACGCTCGTTCCTTTCCATCGCCTTCCTCCGGAGGAGCTCAATGAACTGTCTCTTCGCCTCGAGGTGCGCTTCCCACAGCTCTTCATCGGGAATCCTCTCGACGGCGTACCATATGCCCTCTATGTTCGTGTGCTCGCGCCACACCTTACCGATGTAGCGGTCGAAGAGCTTCCTCATTTCGTTGTGCACCCACGTCATCGTGTGGACGCCGTTCGTTATGGCCTCGATGGGTATCTCGTCGAGGGGAACCCCCGGCCACAGGTTCTGCCACATCTTCTTCGTTACCTCCGCGTGTAGCTTGCTGACGGCGTTGACGTAGCTCGAAGTCCTAATCGCAAGAAGGGTCATGTTGAGCTGGTCGCCCTCCCTGCCGAGGTTGAGGAGTTCGTCCCTGCCCTCAAGGAACCTGGCGAGCCTTTTTCTGACTTCCTCTATTGGAAACCTGTCGTGGCCGGCCGGGACGGGCGTGTGAGTCGTGAATATAGTTGTTCCCCTTACGACGCTCAGGGCCTCGGCAAAAGTAAGGCCTTCCTCCATGAGCCACGCAATCCTCTGGAGGTTCGCGAAGGCCGGATGCCCCTCGTTGAGGTGGACAACACCGGGCTCTATTCCCAAAGCCTTTAACAGCCTCATTCCGCCGATGCCGAGAAGAATTTCCTGCTTTATCCTCTTGTCCATCTCCGCGTTGTAGAGGTAGTCGCAAATCGTTCTGTCGTCTTTGCTGTTCTCGGGGACGTCCGTGTCGAGGAGGTAAATCCTGACCCTTCCAACCCGGACTTCAAAGGCCCTCGCGTAGACGATTCTGTCCTCTATCGGCACCTCTATGAGGAGCCTCCGGCCGCTTTTATCGAGGACGGGTTTTATCGGCATCTCCTCAGGCCTGTACTCGGGGAAAATCTCGATTTGGTTTCCCTTCTCGTCAATCTCCTGCCGGAAGTAGCCGTGCTTGTAGAGCAGGCCGACCGCTATGAAAGGCAAACCAAGGTCGCTCGCGGTCTTGACGTGGTCACCGGCAAGAATCCCGAGTCCGCCCGAATAAATCGGCAGGCTCTTGCTTATGCCGTACTCCATGCAGAGATACACAATCGGCTTGTCCCACTTGGGGTAGTTGGTCGAGAACCACGTTGAGCTCGGGCTCATGTAGTTTTCGAACTGCTCCATAACGAGCTCGTAGAGGTTCATGAAATCGTCATCACGGAGAAGCTCGCGGAACCTGCTCTCCGGAGTATCGAGGAGTAATTTGACGGGGTTCTTGAATTCAAGCCAGTGCTCCGGGTCTATCTTCTCCCAGAGCTTCGTTGCCCTTCTGTTCCAGCTCCACCAGTAGTTGTAGGCCAAATCCGCAAGACCCCTGAGGGGTCCCGGGAGCTTTTCCCTGATGAGTTCATAGGTGCACTCATCGACGCGAACCATAGAAACCACCGATGGTGATACTTCTTGCCCCGACCTTTAAAACCCTGCCGCTCGGCGTTCGACGAAAAGGGAAGAAAAGCGTCAGGAACCCTGGAAGGCGAAGGGGCTGATGTAGTCGCCGTACTTCTCCCTGGCTTCAAGAAGCCTCTTCTTTTCCTCTTCAAGAACCCGGAAGAGCTCTTCCGGAACTTCCCTGACCTTCTCGCGGTAGATTTTCTCGATGCGCTCAATCTTTGCGAGCAGTTCCGGAACCCTTATCGTGAACTGCTTCTCGTAGGCTTCCCTGCTGTAGTCCTTGTTGAGAACCTCCTTGAAGAGCCTTGCCAAGTCCTCGTACTTCGGGATGTAGCCTATCGGCGTCTCGATTGCATCAACGTCGCCGTGAACGCGAAGCTCCATCCACTTGAGCCAGACGGCTTTGTCGAGCTTGTGGTTGAGCCAGTTGCCGTTCTCGTCGCGGAGGAAGTAGTTGACGGCGAATATCTTCGGCGTTTTCCTCAGCTTCTCGCCGAACCTCAGGTAGTTCTCGATGTATTCGCCGAGCGGGACGCTCATGAAGTCGAGTATGGCCATCGGGTTGAAGGCCCTAACCCCTTCCTTTCCAAGCGTCGCCGCCGTCGTCTCGCTCTCAAGCGATGCGCCCATCGTTACCACTCCGTGCTTCCAGTCGAAGGCTTCCCTCACCGGGGGCCAGGTGTCCTTATCGCGACCGCCGAAAATCATTCCGCCGACTTCCACACCGCACGGGTTCTCAAGGGCTTCCAAATCCACGTTCGGGAAGTGCTCGAGCGAAACGGTGAAGCGCGCGTTCTTGTGGCTAGGCGGTATCTCGTTGCCCTCTTTGTCCTTCTTCCCCTTCCACCACCTTCCGCTGTGGTTCTCGCCTTCGTCCGGAATCTCGACGCCCATCTCGTTCCAGTAGGGCTTTCCGTCCTTGACGAGGACGTTCGAGAAGATTATCTCGACCGGCGAGTGGAGGACCTTCCAGATTATCGGGTCGTCCTCGGGGTTGACGCCCTGGATTATGCCGAAGACACCTTTCTCGACGTTGGCACCGCGCGCCACGCCGTTGACCGGGAGGATGAAGGTCAAATCGTCTCCAACGATGTTCTCCCAGGGAATCATGGCGGTTGATGTTTTCCCGCACATGCTCGGATAGGCACCGGTGAAGTAGGTCTTCCTGCCGTTCGGGCCGTTGACCCTCATTAGGAACATGTGCTCGCTGAGCCAGCCCTCTTTAACCGCCTTCTGAATGGTGAGCCTGAAGGCGAGCTTCTTCAAACCGATGGTGTTGCCACCATACTGAGTGTTCACCGAGTAAACGGTGTCATCCACGAGGTCGATGTAAATCCTCCTCTTGTCGAGGTTCTTGCTCGTCTTCCTCTCGTCGAGCTCTCCTGCCGAGTGGACGAACTTGAAGAACCTCGCACTCCTTCCCAGGCGCTTGAACTCCTCGTAGCCCTTCCTGTATAGTATGAAGTCCGAATGGGCCACGTACGCTGAGTCCGTGAGCTGAACGGCCGGAATTGTGAATATCGAGTTCTTAGGCCCGAGAACGAAGAAGCAGATGAACAGCTCTTTTCCGCGCATGACACCCTTCATCAGCTCTCTAATCTCCTTCAGGCCCTCGTCGCGGTCCTTGGTGTTGAGGAAGGGAATCTCCTTTCCGCCGGGAACGAGGAGCTTGGTGTTGGCCTTGTCCCTGGCCTGGTCGTAGTAGTTGTCGTAGTGAACCGTGTGGTTCGGCGTTTCGAGCATCTTCTCTTCTCCATAGTAGAGGGCCTTCCAGCGGACGTAATGCTCGTCCTCCGGACTGTCAGTGCAGACGAAAACCTTGCTTGGCTCGAGCCACTCAATCCACTCGGCCAAAAAAGCGTGAAGCTCTGGATTGTCTATCGCTTCAATCTTTTCGAACTGCTCCTTTGGAAGGAGCTCTCTGAGCCTTTCGAGCGCCTCCATTTTCACCGCCTCGCTTGATGTTGACCGATGGCTTAAAATAGTTGTTGCGCCAACATCAGACGTTGATGAACCCGTGAGTTCAGAACTGAACATCGTAAAATATTTTAGTCGGACGGAAAAATATGAAAGATGGTGCTGAAAATGAAGGCAGTGATTTTAGCCGGGGGCAGGGGAACCAGGCTTCTTCCCCTCACCGTTTACAGACCGAAGCCAATGATACCCTTCTTCAACAGGCCCCTGATGGAGTACGCCCTCCAGAATCTAATAAAGGCGGGAGTTGATGAAGTTTACGTTCTCGTTGGCTACCTGAAGGAAAGAATCATTGAATACTTCGGGGACGGGAGCAGGTGGGGCATCGAGATTCGTTACTCAAACGGGGACAACGTAAAACTCGGAACCGCCGGCGCAACCAAGAAGGTTGTCAAGCACATGGACGACACGTTCTTTGTTGTTTCAAGCGACGTTCTCACCAACCTCGATTTGAAGGCCCTCTACGAGTACCACAGAAAGAAAAAGGCCCTCGCCACGATAGCGCTGTCTGAGGTTGATGACCCCACGCAGTACGGCATAGCCATCATAGACGAAGACGGCAGGATTCAGCAGTTCAAGGAGAAGCCCAGACCGGAGGAGGTCTTCAGCAACCTCGTCAACGCAGGAATATACGTCTTCGAGCCTGATGCCTTCGACCTCGTTCCAAAGAACAAGAACTTCGACTTCTCGAAGGACCTCTTCCCGAGGATGCTCGAAAACGACCTTCCCCTCTACGGGTTCCCCTTTAAAGAGTACTGGAACGACGTTGGAAGGCCTTCAAGCTACCTGCAGGCAACTGAAGACGTGTTCCTTGGAAGGCTTATACTCCCCCACATAAAGACCGAGACCCTCAAGGGGAACCTCGAATACGGCGGTGCGCTGTTTACGGGCAGAAGGTGCATCCTCAGGAGGCCCGAGATAAGGGGGTTCGCTGTTCTTGGGGATGACGTTGAGATAGGCAGAAACGTTAAGATAGAGCGCTCGGTCATCTTTTCAGGGGTTACGATTGAGGAGGGGGCAGAGATTAAAGAGGCAATAATAGGGGAGAACGTGTACATAGGCAAAGGTGTCGTTATCCAACCCGGAAGTGTCATCGGGGACAACACCCTTATAGAGGACTTCAGCAAGATAGGCTCAAACGTTAAGATTTGGGTCGAGTCGAGGATTGGAAAGGAAAGTATAATCTTACCGGACTGAGGTGGTGGAAGTGGAGGTGTATTACTCCCAACGGTTCAATCCCGAGGAACTCGCCCTCCTCGGCAGGGCGATAGGGACTGTCTCGCACGGAACCATAATAGTTGGAAGGGACGGGAGGGCAATATCGCGCTACGGCAAGAGGGCAATGGTCGTCGGTATAGTCAGCACGGGTTCAACGATAATGGACGTCCGCCTTATTCCGCTCATAGCGCTCAAGGACTTCGCCCACAGGAAGGGCCTCCCGCTGGCATACGTGTATTACTACGGTGGCGTCCGCGTTTACGTCAGCGGAATAGATATCGATGAGATAAACGCCATTCTCAAAAGCAGGAGCTTCATAGAGGCCCAGCCCAACGACATAGGGGCAACCGTCTATTACCCAAACGCCCTCGACGACTTCCTGCACGAGGTCTTCAAGCATTACAATTTCAAGATACATGGCAGGGCCCTCGTTGACGCCATGAACACCCCCGCGGTTCTGTTCTTCCCGAGAATGAACGAGCACTTCGGCTTCGATGTAGAGCTCATGAACGACATGATGACGAGTTATTTACCTCCGAAGCCAAAGGAAGTCTTCCTTCACAAACTCAGCAAGGGCCACTACGACTTCGGTCTTCGCTTCAGGCCGGAGGGGGTCGTTGAGTTCTACAGGGAGGGAGAGGGTGTTGAGTTTGGAAGCATGTGGGCCCTACTGGACCACATGAAAAAAACCCTCGGCTAACTGCTCTTAACTTTTTCAGACAATCCTTATAAGCAGAAGAAGTTTTTGAACTACGGTTGTCTCGATTTTGGAGGTGACACCTGTGGGAACGTTCATAGTGCTTGAGGGCATAGACGGGGCCGGAAAATCAACACAGGCAAAGCTCCTCAAGGTCTGGTTCGAGGAGAGGGGCTACGAAGTCGTTTTAACAAAGGAACCAACGGATACGGCCTTTGGAAGACTAATACGGAGGCTCGTTCTTACGGGGGGAAAGGAGGGAATTATAGACGGAGCGAAGATTAGCCATGAGGCGGAAGCGCTTCTTTTTGCCGCCGACAGAGCGGAACACGTTGATAAGCTTATAAAACCATCCCTCGAAGCCGGAAAAATCGTAATCTCCGATAGATATTTTTATTCCTCCCTCGCGTATCAGTGGGCCAGAGGGCTTGACCTGGAGTGGCTTATAGACCTGAACCGCTTTGCAGTCAGACCGGACCTCGTTGTTCTCCTCGATCTGCCTGTTAAGGAGAGCATGAAGCGGCTCAGGAGCAGGAGCATTAAGAGCGAATTCGACAGGATTTACGAGCTTCAGAGAAGAGTCAGGGAAAACTACCTGAAGCTGGCTGAAAGGTTCCCCGAGATAAAAATCGTAAACGCCCTGGAGGACGTTGACAGCGTCCACAGGCAAATCGTTGCACTCGTTGAGGCAATTTTGGAAGAGAAGTGAAGCCCCGGGCGGGATTTGAACCCGCGACCGGCGGATTACAAGTCCGCCGCCCCGCCAGGCTAGGCTACCGGGGCAACGCCGGGTTAATGAAAGAGGGCTTCCGTTATAAATTTTTTCATCGAGGAAACCGCAAAATTTATAAATCTCCCCATTATCCCCTACAATGGGTTGAGCCGCCGTAGCTTAGTTGGTAGAGCGCCGGACTGTTAATCCGGCGGTCCCCGGTTCGAATCCGGGCGGCGGCGCCAGAAGTGGGCCCGTAGCTCAGCCTGGTCAGAGCGCGCGGCTCATAACCGCGTGGTCGGGGGTTCAAAGCCCCCCGGGCCCACCAGAGTTCTTCTCGTAAAAGTTGATAAAAACGACTACTCCTGCGTAAGAGTTCTCACGAGGTCATCGAGGGCTTTATAAACGTCGCTCGTTGCATACAGCTTCTCCATTGTTTTCATAAGGCGGTATCTCGCCTCAACGTCGTAGGGGCTCAGCTCTTTCTGAAGGCCTTCAGAACCGACGAGAACTTCGCTGACCATTCCAAGCCACTCACTATAAATCGCCATCAGCTCCTCAAGCAACATTATCTTTGATGCGAAAGTCATCTCCTTTAGGGCGTCAGAAAGGGACTTACCCCCAGTTCTTTGGAGAACAACCGGCATGGGGCTCACCGCAGAAAATTGGCCACCCAAGTATTTAACCGTGATGATTGCTAAGAAAAGGAACGGGAAAGAGGGGTCAGCCGAAGAGGGCACCGAGTCCAGCGAGGGCCTCCTCCTCGCTGACCTCCTCCTCTTCTTCCTCCTCTTCCTCCTGGGCCTGCTCGGCACCACCCTCAGCGGGAGCCGGAGCGGCGGCGACCGCTACCGGAGCGGCAACCGGCATGGCGGCCTTCTCGATGACCTCGTCGATGTTGACGCCCTCGAGCGCCGCAACGAGGGCCTTTATCCTTGCCTCATCAGGAGTAACCCCGGCTGCCTCAAGCACCCTCTTAAGGTTCTCCTCGTTTATCTCCTTACCAGCGGCGTGGAGCAGCAGAGCGGCATACACGTACTCCATCTTTCACACCTCCAATCATCTTCATTCTTTTTATCCATCAAGTGTGCGAGGGAGAGTAACTCAGCCGAAGAGGGCGCCCAGTCCGGCGAGCGCGTCCTCTTCGGACGCCTCCTCTTCTTCCTCTTCCTCCTCGACTTCCTCAGCCTTTTCCTTGGTGGGCTGAGGAGCCGCAGCAACGGCCACTTGGGCCTGAGCGTTTAAAAGCTCTTTGGTCTTCTCGTCGAGCAACTCCTCGGGCAGGTTCTGCGCTATGAGCAGGACGGCACGCAGGGCCCTGCCGAAGATGTCCTCAATGGTCTCAGGTGTGATGTATCCAGCCTCGACGGCAACGCTCTTGGCCCCAAGGTAGGCCTTCTGGATGATGGCCTCGATGGTCTCCCTGGTCGGATAAGCAGTGTTAACGGACAGGTTAAAGGCGTGCATGTAGGCCCTCTTGAGCATCTCAATGTACTCCTGCTCGTCTATGGCAAGGACATCCGGCGTGTAGATTATACCGTCCTCATAAGCCGCGAGCAGGTTGAGACCAACCTCAAGAGGCTCGATACCGAGGGCGTTCAGAATCCTGGCGAGCTGCTCGGTGATAACCTCACCTGCCTTCAAAACGGTGTGGTCCTTCTGGATTGTGACCTTACCCCTCTCGATTCTCGCGGGAATTCCTAGGGCCTGCATCTCACCGACGAGCGGACCGGGGGCTATTGAAGTCGGACCCGCTGGAATCACTACGTCTTTGGGTGCAACGGCTCCAGGCTTGGCGGGGGCGGGAGTTTTGCTCTCCTCAAGGAGTTTGTAGAGCTTAAACGGGTTCATCTCCGTGACGAGGATTCCAGCCCCTCCCTGAATGTAGTCGGCGAGCTTCTCTAGTTCGGGTTCGTTCAGTTCCTTGGCGGCCCTCTTTATTGCCAGTTCGATTAGGGTGTTCCTGCTAACCCTGAGAACCGCTTTCCCGCGGAGCTTGTCGCGCATCTTGCTGAGAGGATAAGCGGGGACACCGGCCACATCAACGAGGGCAATCACTGGATGGCTCTTGATGAGGTTGGTGAGAAACTCAACTTCCTTCTTCTTCCACTCGGCTACGTGGGCCATCTCCCTCACCTCTCCACCTTGACGGCCGGGCCCATCGTGGTCTTGATGTACACCGACTTTATCTGGTTCTCTCCGCGCTCAAGCTTTCCAATGATTGCGTTGAGGATAGCCTCTGCGTTCTCGGCAAGCTTTTCGTCGTCCATGTCCTCGGTTCCTATCGGGGCGTGGACAACAGGATTGTTCTTGAGCTGTATCCTGACGGTTTTCTTGAGCCTCGCAACTATCGGCTCGAGGTTGGTCATGGTCGGCGGCACGACCTGCGGCATCTTGTTCCTCGGACCGAGGTATCTACCGAGGTACTTACCTATCTTGGGCATCAGCGGAGCGGCCGCTATGAAGAAGTCGTAGCGCTTCGCAAGCTTTCTCGCTTCTCTAGGACTCTTTGCGAGTTCCTCAAGCTGCTCTCCACTAATCACATCAAGCCCGAGCTTTTTAGCCGCCTCGGCCACGGCACCATCAGCGATGACCGCGATTTTGGGTTCTTTCCCACGACCGTGGGGCAGCACAACCTCAAGCTTAAACCTGTTCTCCGGCTTGCGGAGGTCCACATCCTTGAGGTTGACTGCTATCTCGACGGTCTGTGTGAAGTTGCGCGGCTTAGCCCGGGCCTTAGCCTCCTTCACCGCTTCCACGAGCTTCTGCCTGTCGAAGGCCATTTACAGCCCTCCCTTTCGTTTTCGATTTGAGCCGAAAAAGTCAAAGATGCGTAAAAGGAGGGATTTTTAAAGTTTTCCCTCACTCCTCAGCCTTTTCAAAAATCTCGTCGTAAAGACCTTCGTCAATTTCCCTCTGAACTTCCCTCGGGTCCTTGCCTTCAACTGTAACGCCCATGCTGAGGGCCGTTCCTATGACCTCCTTGGAGGCGGCCTTGAGGGTCGGTGAAAGCATCTGGTCAATCTTCATCTTGGCTATCTTGATGACCTGGTCCATCGTGAGGTTCCCGACTGGAGTGTGCCCCGGCTCTCCGGAGCCCTTTGGAATGCCAAGCTCCTTCTTGATGAGCTGGCTTGTCGGCGGAATACCGACCTCAATCCTGAATAGTTTCTTCTTGGGGTCCTCAACGATAATCCTGACGGGGACCTGCATTCCCTCGAATTCCTTGGTGGCCTTGTTTATCTCGTCAACGACCTGCTTAACGTTCAGTCCGAGGGGACCGATGGCCGGACCGAGCGGAGGTCCGGGTGTGGCTTTTCCACCTTCAACGAGGACTTCGACAACCTGTGGCATTCATCTCACCACCTTTACTTTTTGTCTCGGGCCTGTCACTCCTTCTGGCGTTTGCTTATAAGTCTAACGTATTCGCCCCTCACCGTGACCGGTATCGGGACGATTGAGCCTATGAGCTCGACAACTATCTCGTCCTTGCCCTCATCAACCCTAACGACCTTGGCCTTCTCGCCCTTGAACGGACCGGCTATTAGCTCGACGATGTCGCCCGGTTCGAAGCCGCTCACCGCTGGCTTCTCCTCAAGGAAGTGTTCTATCTCACTGAAGGGAATCTCACCTGGGAGAACGCGCTTCGCGTGGCGGATTCCCCTTATGGCCTCGTCAACAGCGCTCTTGCTCGGGGCTTCAACAAAGATATAGCCCTTGACCTTGCTCGGCGAGAGAATGGCATATATCGGAATGCCGTACGTTTTTGCTTTGCTGTATATGAGGTTAGCAGTCGTTATTTCCTGACCTACCGTAACGCTAACGGTGAATATCTTGCCCTCTGCCATCGTTTTCACCCTCGGCTCACGAACCGGTAACTAGGTACCCTATTATCCGTATTATCATCCCAATGAGACCTATAAGTATCATGCCTATCCCAGTTATTTTCACTGCCAGCTTAAACTCCCTCATCCCTGGCTTTCTTGTGACCATGAGAACCCTTTTGGACTCGCTGAGAAAGTTCCTAATCCTCTCAACGGCATCCATCAACTTGCCCACCTCGCTGAATTTTGAAAAGGAAAAGCCCATCAGAGCTCTTCAAGGTCCAGTTTAATAACTTTTCTCTCCCCCTCCTCCGCAGGGTATGAGACCTCCTTTTCTTCAGCAACGGCGTACGGCGAACTGACGCCGGTAACCACCAGGAGGATTCTAATCATCTTGCCGAGTTCCTCATCGAGCTGAATGCCCCAGATGACCTGCGCCTCCGGGTCAAGCTTGCTGGTGACGAGTTCGATAATCTGCTGGGCCTCCTCGAGCTTGACGTCGCTTCCGCTGATGCTTATCAAAGCGCCCTTGGCACCGCTGATGTCAACGTCGAGGAGCGGGCTGTTCAAAGCCTGCTGTGCCGCTTCGAGGGCCCTCTTCTCGCTGTCGCTCTCGCCGATGCCTATCATTGCCACACCGCCGTCCTTCATGACGGCCCTTACGTCGTTGAAGTCGAGGTTGACAAGGCCAGGCTTGGTGATGAGCTCGGTTATACCTTTGACGGCCTGAACGAGTATCTCGTCGGCGACCTTGAAGGCCATGTGGATGGGCAGGTTCGGAGCGACCTCCATGAGCTTGTCGTTCGGTATGACTATGACCGTGTCGGTGTTCTTCCTGAGCTTCTCAAGGCCGTATTCGGCGTTCTTTATGCGCCTTATGCCCTCAACCGTAAAGGGAAGGGTAACCACCGCAACGGTCAGCGCGCCCATCTTCTTGGCTATCTCGGCAACAACCGGTGCGGCTCCTGTTCCGGTTCCTCCACCGAGACCGCAGGTTATGAAAACCATGTCGGCCCCTTCGAGGGCTTCCCTTATTTCCCTCTCGCTCTCCCTTGCGGCTTCCTCACCCATCTTGGGGTTGTTGCCGGCACCAAGCCCCCTCGTCAGTTCTTTTCCTATGAGTATCTTCTTGTGAGCCTTAATCTTCAGGAGGTCCTGAGCATCGGTGTTGATTGCAATTATCTTTGCACCCTCAATTCCAACCTGCATCATTCTGTTAACGGTGTTACAGCCGGCACCACCAACACCAACAACGTATATCTTAGCCTGAATCTGCTCAAGGATTCTCCTGAGTTCTTCATCAATATCGCTCTGAGGCTGAACCTCCGGAGCCTTCTCCTGGGCAGCGGAGGTTCTCTCGATGGCGTCTTCAATCAGCTTCAGCATCTCTTCACCCTCCGGAGAGTTTATACCCGTTGAACTTTGCAGAGAGGAAGTATATAAACTTAGCTAAGGCGGAACTGAAATGAAAATGTCCGGTTCAATCTTTAAATGTTTCGCCCTCAGTCCTTAATGAACTCAAGCCCGAGTTCCTCGGCCAGAGAGCGCGCAAGTTGCCTTGTTTCCCCCTTACTCCCCTTCCAGTCAACGTATATCGCGTCCACCTTCTCAGCAGTTCTGTTTATAGCCTTAATCAGCATCTCCCTTGAAACGGGATGAACGTACTTGGGAGCAATGTGGCCGAAGGCTATATCCGTTTCGAGGGCGCGCTTCGTCTGCTTCGGTGCGTAGTGACCGCCACCTATTCCGAGTGCAACTTTAAACTTGACTCCCCGGTAGTTTTCAAGGACGTAGACTATGGTTTCGGCTATTATTTCCCCAGCCCTGTCGTTGGTCCACTCCTCCTCGCTGGAGCCAATCTCTATGAAGAAGCTCGGAACCTCAAGCTCGCTCGGCCCGTGGTGAGTGGCCTCATAGCAGACCGTCCAGCCGAGGTCGTTCAGTTCGTACATCTTAATCAGGGCAAGCTTCATTGCACTCGGCATCGCAACGGCAAGGCTTCCATCTTTTCCGCCGTAGAGGGCCTTTCCCCAGTTGCCGGTTACGTGGGTTGTTAAAGCCGGAAGCTTCTGTTTGCTTGAGTGCCTTGAGGCAAAGGCTATGATTTCAGGCTTGAAACCGAGCTGTCGCTCCACCTCTCCGTCAAGGTTGTCGTAGTAAATCATTTCATCGTTGGTCGTCAGTATAAGGGTGTCCCCCCTTCGGTAAACGGGATTGCCATCGAAGACCCACTCCGTTTCCCTGAAACCGAAGTTCTCAACGAGCTTTTCCATTATGTTCATAGAAGCCCTGTCAACTTTGGTCGTCATGATGACCTTCATCTCAATCCCCGATTGCCGTTGATACCAACTTTAAAAAGACTTTGGCCCAGAGGTGCGAATTAATTTTCGAAAAACTGCAGGATTAACCCGGTTGTATCGCCACAGTTTAAATCCTTTCATTAAAAAATTTTCAACATTTAACCACAAAGTATTTAAGAATGGAAAGTCGACTTAATATACTAACGTGGCCATATGGCCATACCTGTCCATTAAGCTGGAGGTGAAAGAGTTGAGGAAACTTGCCACCCTTGCCCTCGTGGCGGTTTTGTTTTTATCGGTAATAATGGCAGGCTGTATAGGGGGAACTTCTACCAGCACCGGAACCTCAAGCGCAAGCCCCACCCAGACCTCAAGTGCTCAGACCACGTATTCCGGGACGATAACAATCTACACAGGTGGAACCAGCGGCGTTTACTATCCCCTCGGCTCTAAATACGCCGAGTTGCTGAACAAGGCCGGAATAAAGGCCAAAGCAGTTACAAGCGGTGCAAGTGTTTCCAACGCCAAAGCAATCGGCGACGGAAATGCGCAGGCCGCGATTATGCAGAACGACGTTGCTTACTACGCTTACAACGGTCTCTACATGTTCCAAGGAGACCCCATCAAGAACCTCCGCGGTGTGGCCGCACTTTACCCTGAAACCGTTCAGTTCGTAGTTAGGGCCAGCAGTGACATAAAGAGCCTCCAGGACTTGGCCGGCAAGAAGG
Organism: Thermococcus sp.; assembly: GCF_027066465.1. Classification (GTDB taxonomy): domain Archaea; phylum Methanobacteriota_B; class Thermococci; order Thermococcales; family Thermococcaceae; genus Thermococcus. Next base: position 6,833 of record NZ_JAMONU010000143.1, on the reverse strand, counting down.
TCGCCATCGGAGCACCAGGCAGCGGAACCGCCGTTGCAGCCGAGCAGATTCTCAAGGCCGCTGGAGTCTGGGACAAGATTCAGAGGGTAAACCAGGACTTCAGTCAGGCGGCACAGGCCCTCAAACTCGGTCAGATTGATGCGGCTGTTATAGTTTCAGGCGCCCCGACGCCAGCAATAACCCAGATTGCAGTTACAACCCCGGTTAGGGTCATACCCATCTCCGACGACGTCCTCAACAAGCTCAAGAGCGAAGGATACATATTCTACGTCAGGCAGGTCCTACCGAAGGACACCTACAAGGGCATGACCGAAGACACCCCGACCCTCGCGGTCAAGGCCATACTCGTTGTCAGTGCCAGTCTTCCCGACGATGTCGTTTACGAGATGACCAAGGTTCTTTTCGACAACGTTGACGCACTCCGCGCGGTTCACCAGAAGGCGAGGTACATAAGCCTCAACACGGCACTCGATGGCATGAGCATACCCCTCCACCCCGGAGCCTACAAGTACTATGAGGAGAAGGGAATAACAGTTCCCGACAAGATTAAACCACCCAGCGGGTGAAGGCTTTTGAAAAAAGCCCTCCTCGTTTTCTTTATTTTAGTGATGCTGTTCTTCGTTCCCGTTAACTCCCTCGTTATTGAAGACAGGGAGAGGTCCTACGCAACCCCCCTCGGGGAGGTCTGGCTGAGGATAGAGTACAACCACAGCGTTGAGCACAGTGAAGTAATTGAAATCATAGAGGTCAACTCGAGCGGGATGTTCGTTAGAAAGATGCTGTGGAAGGACTTCGGTGCGGGTTTGCCCGAAGATATACAGGGAAGGGAGGGGGACTACTACTACAAGCTCGTTGACCAGCCGCTTGGAAAGAGCCTTGACTACTGGTTCATACCCTTCAACAGGGCGAGGATAATCGTGAACAACAGAACCGTTCTGACCCCGAGGGGTCCCGAGCTCGTCCACTTCAGGGTTAAGACGTGCCCCCTTCTTCTCGTGATAATCGGGAGGTGTTGAAACGTGTCGGAGGAGAAGAACGTTGATATTGAAAAGCTCGAAGAGGTAATAAGCAGGACGAGAAAACTCCCGCCGCTCTTTGAAAGAATCGTAACGGTTGCGGCGGTCCTCATAGGTATATACGAGATTCTGTTCATCTTCAACTTCAACGGTGCACTCTACGATATGCTCTCCAGAGTGGGAGTAAAACTCGGCTTTCTCCTGTACACCCTCCAAACCCAGCAGGGGGAAGCCTTTGTCCTCGCGATGATTCTTCTAATCGCGTACATCCTCTATCCCGCAAGGAGAAAGAGGGAAAGCATGAAGCGCGTTGAACCCATAGATTTCGTCTTCATAGGCCTCAGCCTAATAACAATGTTCTACCTGTTCTTCAGGTATCCGAGCTACGCTGAAACGGCAACGGTCTATCAGAGGGATGTCATCTTCGCAGTCATCGCAATTCTCGTCGTTCTTGAAGCCACGAGGCGGGTCATCGGGTGGGTTCTCCCCCTTGTAGTTCTGGTCTTTCTCGGATACGCAATCAGCGACGTAGGGTTCAACTGGAAGGTCTTTGCCGAGCACATGTATCTGGCGAGCGAGGGCATCTTCGCAACGCCCCTCTACGTCATGACTATTTACGTCTTCGCGTTCATATTCTTCGGCTCGTTCCTGCTCAAAATCGGGATTAGCGACTACATCACGGAGTTCATGATAAGTCTCTTCGGCTCACGCCCGGGAGGACCCGCCAAAGCCGCCGTGATAGCGAGCGGACTAATGGGAACCGTCAGCGGTTCGAGCGTTGCCAACGTCCTCACGACCGGAACGTTTACAATACCCCTCATGAAGAAAGCCGGCTACCCGCCGGAGATAGCGGGAGCCGTTGAACCCGTGGCTTCAACCGGTGGGCAACTCATGCCCCCTATAATGGGAGCCGCCGCCTTCATAATGGCGGAGTTCCTCGGGATTCCGTACAACAAGATAATAATAGCCGCCGTTCTTCCAGCAATCGTTTACTACTCCGGGGTTTACCTCTTCATAGACAGGGAAACGAAGAGGCTCGGCCTCAGGGGAATGCCGAAGGAGCACTTTAAGCCGATACGCTACTTCCTGAGGAAGAGCTACATACTGCTCCCGATAGCAGTCATTACGGTCGCCCTTGTGTGGGGAATTCCGGCCCACATAGCGGCAATCTCGTCCCTCGGCGTCGCAATATGGGTTGCGTGGATTTCAAAGGACGAAATTAAGGGCAACGAAGCGCTGTACGTTGCCATAGTCCTCGTTGGGACCTTCCTCATGTTCTTCGGGAGCGGCTATCCAGTGCTACTCGCCCTCGTTGCCCTGCTGATTGGACTTGCGCTGATGAAAAGGGGAGTCGAATTCAACGAGAAGCTCTACATAACAGCGCTCTTCCTGCTCTTTATAGCGCTCAATCAATCCATCGGAATTAACAAAGAGAACCTGCTCTTCATGACGGGAATCTTCGGAATAATTTTCTCCCTCATTGTGGGCGTGTTCTCTAGGAGCCCCGGCGGAAGAAAGATGTTCTCCGCAACGTACGAGTCCATGATTGAAGCCGGCAAAACGAGCACCGCGGTGATGCTTGCTGCTGCCAGTGCGGGCTTAATCCAGGGTTCGCTCACGATAACTGGCCTGGCAAACTCGCTCGGCTACCGCCTAGCGGAGCTAACCGGAGGAAGCCTGTGGCTCCTCCTCGTCGTCACAATGGTATTCAGCCTGATACTCGGCATGGGCGTTCCAACGACCGCCAACTACATAATTACGTCACTCGTCATGGCCCCGGCAATATATCATGCCGTAAGCTCTGTTCATCCCTACGACCAGCCCGTTCCGGGCTTTATGACCGCAATAGCACTGCTCGCCGCCCACTTTTTTGTGTTCTACTTCGGAATACTGGCCGACATAACCCCACCCGTTGCGCTGGCCAGCTACGCCGGTTCCGCACTGGCCGGAGGCGACTTCTGGAAAACGGCACTCAACGCAGTTCGCTACGCGATAGCTGGATACATAGGGCCTTACATCTACTTCACCCACCCGGAGATGTTCCTGATTACGGTGAAGCACTGGCACATAGGAACCGTCGGGCTCGTTCTCTACGACCTCCTTGCAACCATACTGGTGCTCTACATGCTCTCCGCCGGATTCACCGGCTGGCTTAGGGGCCACCTCAGCAGGCCCTACAGAATAGCCCTCGTTCTGGTGGCGCTCGTGGGGGCGAGCCTGAACCCGATAATCATAGGAATTGGCCTCGCCCTCGTTCTCGTGGGAACTTTCTTCAGCGGAAGAAGGGGGATAGCGGCCTCAGCCTGAGGCCGCCTCTCTCGTCATGTTCCGTATAATCTCAACGACTTCGTTTGTTGTTCTGTTTGCCTGCTCCATTGCATACTGCGCTGTTTTCTGGAGGTATTTAACGGCCAGCAGAACCATTAGGAGGGCCACAACTACCATGAAGAGGTACTCAATAGCGGCTTGTCCACTTCTCATCATCTAACATACTTCCCGCTCCGTTATAACCATTTGGTCAGTACAGCATAACCTCAAAACCAAGCTCGCTCAGCAAATCGGCAAGCTCCTCACTGTCCACGTAGGCCAAGAGGTGGTGGTTGCCCAGCGTTCCGTCGAGGAACTCGGGTGCGTCTTCAACCCTCACCCTAACCTGAGTTCTGCACCTGTCCTCCGAGTGTTCGTTTCCAACCACCTCAACCCCGGCAACAACTGCCCTTCTCCCGCGAATCTTGAGGAGGCTTGCACTTCCATTGGGAAGCTCGACGTCAACCCCAACCCCAATACCGCTCTCAAAGTGACTTCTAAGGCGATACCTCCAGAGCAGGGGGGCCGTGCAGTGGGCTATCACTACGTAATCCTCGCCGAAATCGGCCACGTTGCCCATGAAGGCGGGTTCGTTGAAGTATCTCCTTAGGATGTACATCCCTAGAAGGGAGTTAAGCTCTCCCTCACACGCCGCGGGGATGCCCCTTGCGTTGAACATTGCCAATGCCAAGCAGGGAGTTGCTCCGAGCTTTCCGATTAGGTCGAAGCATCCTATCGTGAAACCGTCCAGCCTGTAGTCCTTCAGTATTCTCTCCAGGGCCACGAATATCCTCCCCGCGCGCGTCAGGTCCTCCTTTCCGGGTTCCCCCGTTTCCACGGCACCTTCAAAGACGTCCTCAACGGCATTCCAGCCCTCCTCGTCACTCGTCTTCCCGTAGTACTCGCAGAACCTCTTGAGGCTGATTCTAGTGTAAGGCAAGTCGAAGCGCTCGTTCACCAGCCAGGGGGAGACCCTGCCTATCAAACCGAGCCTCATTTTGAGGAAAGGCTCAAGGACTTCAAGGGCATCCTCATAGCCCAAAAGGGCCGCCTTCAGTTCGTTCATGTTTTTTACGAGGGTAGAGGGGACGAGCCTCTCCCTGAGATATTCCCGAACCTCAATGGCCGCCGCGAGGGAGTTGTTGAAGGGGTCACCAAAAACAACGGTTGGCCTCCTGAAGACGAAGAACTCCTTCAAAAAACCCTCTGTTCCGCCGGTTAGGGGATACAGAACGAGAGCATCAACATCGTTGAAGTTCACCTCGGCCTTGACCTTCTTAAAGTCTGACTTTGAACTCAGGATGAAGCCTCCAGCAACGTCAAACTCCTTTGAAAGCTCCGTTAGGAACTTCGATGCCTTCGACTCAAAAACCCTGGGACTGGCAAGCTCACTGATTCCGAAAACAACGCCGACCCTCATACTTCCACCCAACCTTTTAAAGCGCGAAACCTAAATAAGCTTGTGGTGGGCATGAGGTTCGTCCTCGACACGAGCATCTTCGTAAACCCCGAGATTCGGAAGCGCTTCGGTGAGAATCCAACGGAGGCCATGAGGGAGTTCTTGAGATACGCTGAAATCCTCTTCGGCAGGGTTGAGTTCTACATGCCGCCGGGCATCTACCGCGAGGTCATGCACTTCGTTGATGAAGAGCTGAAACCGGACATCGAACTCTATATAATAAAGAAGCCGCCCAACCTGCACGACCTCAAGATTCCTGCCTTCGTCGTGTACGAGCTTATAGAGGACATCAGAAGGAGAATCGACAAGGGGCTTCGCGTTGCTGAAAAAGCCGTCCGGGAAAGCGTCGTTGAGACCGACAACGTTGACAAGATAATCCAGAAGCTCAGGAGGAACTACAGAAAGGCCCTTAGGGAGGGAATCGTGGACAGCAAGGAGGACTTCGAGCTGATACTCCTCGCCAAGGAGCTTGACGCAACGATAGTCTCGGCCGACGTTGGAATCCTGACATGGGCACAGAAGATGGGGATTAAATGGATTGACGCCTCGACGTTCAAGGACGTTCTCGAAGGCCTCGCCCGGAAGCTTGGGGGGAAAAATTTATAAACGCTCGGTCTATCGTATCAACGACGCCCCGGTGGCTCAGCCTGGTGGAGCGGCCGCTTGGTAAGCGGCAGGTCGCGGGTTCAAACCCCGCCCGGGGCTCCAAAATTTTTCGGTTTCAATTCTGCCTAGGGGGCCGTAGGGTAGCTTGGCCCATCCTGCGGGCTTTGGGAGCCCGTGACCCGGGTTCAAATCCCGGCGGCCCCACCAGAAGCTTTATAAAAACTTCCCACCCCTATCAATTGGGCGAAGGGCCGGTAGCTCAGCCTGGTTAGAGCGCGGGGCTTTTAACCCCGTGGCCGCGGGTTCAAATCCCGCCCGGCCCGCCATTACAGCCCTTTCTGACGAAAGCGCTGGCGGAGAAACTTTTCTGGTGAAAAGTTTCATCAAAATGAAGCATGCTTTTAGACGGGTTCATTTTCGTAGGGTTTAGCTTAAAACTCGCCATTCTCAAGCGTGTTTCTTCCATTAGCTCCCTCTAGGCGCAGTCCAAGTTAAACACCTTCCCAAGCCAGTAGAAAGTAAACCCTACATTAACGGACTGCTTGAAAGACATACAACTTATCTTTGCCCGTTTTGGGGTTTAACTCTTTTAACAAACTTTCCTAAAGCCTGTTGGCCTGCGCGAAGTTTGACCAAGGTTCGTGATTCTTTCTTGAGAATGCGATTCTAAGAGGTTTGCACTCTTAGTTGGAAGCACTCTCAGAGAATTCTTCAAGAAAGCCATTTAGAAGGGGTTTTCTAAGAGGCGCTCCCCCGGAGCGCGAGAAAGGTAAACCCGCACGAGACAGCTTCCAAAATTAGAGAATTCACAACCCACAAAGCCATTAAAAGCGCAAACACTTTCCAAACACCCCCGTTAAAAGAATCACAAACTTTGATAAAACTTTGCAACAGCCTTTGAGAAAGGCTGGCGAAAAGCTGCTTTCTCCCCAAAGAGCAAGAAGTCAGTTGTGCACTAACAAAAGAGAAAGTCCATAAAGGGTTTAACGCTACAACAAAACTCCTTAAGATAGTTTCAACTTACCATCGGCGCCCTTCGGGCGCCTTTGTGGAGTGAAACACTGATTAACAGAGCAAATTCAGTAGAAACCCTTTCTAAAATTTGCACTTCTAAAAAGCACTTAATCTTCCTTTTAAAATACGCCCTCTTTCACGCGGGTTCTGTTTGAACTGCACTCCTTCGGAGCGCAAAAACACTTGAACCCCCTTAAAAGACGCTTTTAAAGGAGTTCATCCCTTCAAAGGAGCAACTCAAAAGAAATCCACTTAAAAACTGTTCCTCAAAAGGAATCACAAACCTTTGATGAAATTTTGCCCAACAAAGTTTCTGGTGCGGGGGCGGGGATTTGAACCCCGGAACCCCTACGGGAGTGGATCTTGAGTCCACCGCCTTTGACCAGGCTCGGCAACCCCCGCGCGGAGGGCTCTCCGAGAAGTTGAGGGTT
>NZ_JAMONU010000142.1 GCF_027066465.1 Thermococcus sp. | reverse complement strand
GTCAGGCCGATTATCTGCCGCATCTACCCCTTCATGGTCTCCAGAAAACCGCTCGGCATCGAGGGTGAGAAGCCGTTCAATTACAAAGGAGAGACCCTGTGGCTCTACTACGACGAGAGCTGTCCCGGGATAAACGCCAAAAACCCGGAAACGAGGATAACGCCCGAGGAGATTGCGGAGCTGGGGCTTGAGTTCGAGAGGGAGTTTGGGGAAACTGACATGGACGGTTTTGCAAGGCTACTCGATGAACTCGAAAAGTAGATATACAGCCTTTCCCAACGTTCCCCTATGAAAGGTTTCGTGCTGACCGCGGTCTACCTCATCCAGGGTGTTCTCAACCTCGTCTTCTACGGGATTCCTTCGATAATGTTCTCAGTTCTCCTCCCCCAGCGGGTGTTTCGAGAGGTTGCGTGGCTCCTTCCGTTCCTGGTTCTCCTGTACTTCGCCATCGGGGCCTTCTCCCTCTATTACCTTGGCCTTTCTCCTGTCCCCAAGAGGGGAAAATACCTCGGGGCCGTCTATTTCTCCCTCGGTCTCTTCGGCTCCACGGCCGTTTCGCTTGAGCCTGCCGGTGAAACGCCCCTCCTCAGGATTCTCTTCATAGCATGGGCGTTCCTCTCGCTCCTCGGTCTGCTCCTAATCTTCAAAGTCAAAAACCTTGAGAACGTTCAGCCCCTTCTGCTAATAGGCGTTCTTCTGGTGCTTTTCTTCTCCGGTGCGGTGAGCTTTCTGACCGCCCAGTGGATTGTTGAGGACTACTACGTCCACGTCCATATGAACGAAAGCGTCCCCGAGAACGCGACCGTTATGGTTGCCTACCCAGAAAACGTCAGCCCTCCCAATGGAACGGGCTAAGCTTTTAAGTCCCGTGCCGATTGCTCGAACATGGAGCAGCTCAGATACCGCAGGGCTTCTGCATGGGAATACGACCTCATCCTTCGTGAGGCCGAGAAGTACGGGGAGTTAAAGCACAACTTCTTCGCCGTCGTCGAGGGTAAGTTCAGGGACGTTTACGCCGTCAACGAGGCCCTCTGGAGGGAGCTTGAGGGGTTAAAGGTTAAGCCCTACGCCTACGGAACCTTCGTCGGCACGATTAAGGTTGACAATTTGGTCGAGAAGTTCTACCCCAATGTCGAGTTCTTCTACTTCGTTAAGGTCGAGAAGAACTACGCGGTGCTGAGCCCCAAGGCCGGCTTCCTCTTCACCACGGGCAAGGACGTCCCGAGGAGTGGCGTGCGGAAATACGTCTGGAGGGGGACTAAAAAGCTCGTAATCTACGACGAGAACGGGATTATCCTCGGCATAGGCAGGATAAACCCCGGAAGCGAGAGGAAGTTCATCCTGAACGTCACCGACGTGGGGGAATTCCTTAGAAGGGAAAGGTAGCTTTTCTTACCGGACGTAATCTTTTTAAGACCTTTTGCGTAGAGCAGTAATGGTAACTAAATGTAACTAAAGGGGGTGATGCTCATGATTAAGAAGGTCAAGACTGGGATTCCCGGAATGGACGAAATCCTTCACGGTGGAATTCCTGAGAGGAACGTCGTCCTGCTCAGCGGTGGACCCGGAACGGGAAAGACGATATTCAGCCAGCAGTTCATCTGGAACGGCCTCCAGATGGGCGAGCCGGGAATCTACGTTGCCCTTGAGGAGCACCCGGTTCAGGTCAGGCAGAACATGGCCCAGTTCGGCTGGGACGTTAGGGAGTACGAGGAGAAGGGCCTCTTCGCGATGGTCGATGCCTTCACCGCCGGAATCGGTAAGAGCAGGGAATATGAAAAGTATATCGTCCATGACTTAACCGACATCAGGGAGTTCATAGACGTTCTCAGAACGGCCGTGAAGGACATAGGCGCCAAGCGCGTCGTTATCGACTCGGTTACGACGCTCTATATCAACAAGCCGGCGATGGCGAGGAGCATTGTCATGCAGCTCAAGCGCGTCTTGGCTGGTCTAGGGGTTACGAGCATACTCGTGAGCCAGATAAGCGTCGGCGAGCGCGGATTCGGTGGGCCGGGAGTTGAGCACGGCGTAGATGGCATAATAAGGCTTGATTTGGACGAGATTGACGGCGAGCTCAAGCGCTCACTCATAGTCTGGAAGATGCGCGGAACGAGCCACAGCATGAGGAGGCACCCCTTCGAGATAACCGACAGGGGTATCGTGGTCTACCCGGACAAGGTGCTGAAGAGGAAGACCGTCGTTGAGATTGAGTGAAAAACTGAAGGGAGGTGATAGGTATGGAGGTTCCGCTGAACCCGATGGGAAGGGAGGAGATACACAGGCTTGAGAGCATACTGCTCTTCGCGACGCTCTTCAGACCAGAGGTCATAGAGCTCATCAAGGACCCGGCCGAGAGGCTCACCTGGGTGGACAGCCTTGCCGTTGCAGCTGGAGCGATAGCGAGGGAGAAGGCCGGAATGACCGTCAGGGAAATCGCTGAAGAGCTCGGAAGGACCGAGGCCACAATAAGGAAGCACCTCAAGGGCGAGACGAAGGCCGGCCAGCTCGTCAGGGAAACCTACGAGCTCATAAAGCAGGGCAAGCTTGACGAGCTCGTTAAGAACGTTGAGGTTCTGGCTAAAGGCGGTCAGCTCGTCGCTATGGAGGAGTACGAGAAGCTCAAGAAGGAGAAGGAGGAGCTTGAAGCCAGAGTCAGGGAGCTTGAGGAGAAGGTCAGGGCCTTGGAAGAGGAGAACAGGGAGCTCAAGGCGAAGGTCGAGAACGTCAGGAAGATACTTAACGATGCCCTTGAAAGGATAAGGGAAATAGAAAAGCTTCTTTGACTTATTTCCCGTTTCCGTTTTTCCTGAGGCTTTCTTCCCACGTCAGTATCATGTGGGTGAATGTCTCGTCGTCCTCTTCAATGCCTCTCTTTATCTCTGAGACGTGGGCGTACTTGGCCTTGAGCTTGTCGAGGATGTAATCAACGGCCTTCTCGGGGTTGGCCTTCGTCCCGCAGGTGTAAACGTCCAGAGCCGCGTAGCCCTTCTCCGGCCAGGTGTGGATTGAGATGTGGCTTTCGGCAACGATGACGACGCCGCTGACGCCGGTCGGTGAGAACTTGAAAAAGTAGCTTGACTTGACCTCCATGTTGCCGACCTTCGCCGCCTCGAGGAATATCTGCCTTATCCTGTCAGCGTCACCGAGAACCTCAGGGTCGCAGCCGGCCGCCTCTACAACGTAGTGAAAGCCAATGGTCTCAATCTCGGTCATGGCTTCTCACCCGGAGTTTGGGTAGTTACGCACCCTTTTTAAAGTTAATCCTCGAAGTGAACGGAAGTGAGCGGGCTGTTTCAGTTCTAAACTAACCTGAATGGAGCTTTATTGATTTAAACTGAAAGTTGCGGGCTGTTTTGGTATCGTTCTGTTCTCAGGGATTCAAAAGTCCCAAAAGCCTCTCATACGTCTCAGGTTTTGGCGGCCGGCTTGTCTTGCATGCGGATACTGAACCACTAATTTTAAAACTCAATGGGCAAAGTAACCTCAAGCGGTTGGGAAACTCAAGTTCTCAGGGGTGAAATTATGACGAAGAAAAAGAAGGATAAGACCAAACTCCGAAGAGAACAGGAGCTCCGAGCGAAGAAGCAGGAAAAGCTCCGGTTTCTCGCCGAAATGGACCCCAAGAAGATGATGCTGTATCCCTTGGTGGTCTTCATAGTGGCTCTCATCGTGCTGGCCGTTCACTTTCCCCCGCTGGGAATAGACCTCAAGGGCGGTGTCGTCGTTACTGCTTACGGGGTAAGCGCGAACCCCGACCAGCTAGAAAAATGGCTGAGCGAACAGCTCGGCGTTCAGATTAACGTTGAGAGCTTTAAGAGCGTTGAGGGCGTTACGGGAATCAGAGTTTATGCCCCATCCGGGACGGACCCCCTGAAGATAATCGAGCTCCTTAAGGAAAGGTATCCGGACGCGAAGTATACCCACAGCGAGGTTCAGCCGACGTTCGGTGAGCTCGCGAGGAAACAGGGGATAAAGGCCATAACGTTCGCTTTCATAGCGATGGCTGTTGTGGTGTTCCTGTTCTTCAGGAACCCGGTTTCGTCGCTCGCCATCATATTCTCGGCATTCTCGGACATGGTCATAGCCGTCGCGGCGATGGGAATATTCAGGATTCAGCTAACCACCGCGACCATAGCGGCTTTGCTCATGCTCATCGGTTACACCGTCGACAGCAACATACTTCTCACAACCAAGCTAACGAAGAGGAAGGAGGACACGATTGAGGAGGCCTACCTAAGCGCGGTCTCGACGGGCTTCACGATGAGCACCACAACGCTGGGAGCCCTCTTCATGCTCTGGCTCATCTCAACGTCGCCGACGATAGACAACATTGCCATAGTCCTCATCTTCGGTCTCCTCGCGGACTTCATGAACACGTGGGTTTTCAACGCCGGCGTCCTCAGGTGGTATCTTGCCAAGAGGGGGGTTAAGGCATGAACAGGCGTCTTAAAAAGCTTCTTTTAAACTGGAGGATTATCCTGCTCATAATATTCCTCGTCGGCTCACTGACGACGCTCTACTTCAGACCGCTGACTTATGGAATAGACATAGCCGGTGGCGTGGCCATAGTGGCGGAAACCCAGCACCCCGTCGATTCTCAGACAATGCAACTGGTCGTTGATTCCCTTCAGAGGCGTTTGAACACCCTCGGTTTGAGGGACATACAGGTCGAGGCCCAAGGCAACCAGATAGTCCTCGTGAAGGTTGCGAACGTCAGCACGCCTGAAGCGGCCAATCAGATTAAGCAGATAATTGAGAGCCAGGGTGTCTTCTACATGGAGTTCGATGGGGTAATCTTTGGAACGGGAAAGGACATCGTTTACGTTGGTCTCTACCAGATAAAACCCGACAACAGCTGGTCGGTTCCCTTCAGGATTTCAAAGGCCGCCGCCGAAAAGTTCGCCAAGCTCGCGAAGGGCAAGCCGGGCTGGCCCGTTGACATGTTCCTCGACCCGCCTGCCAATTCACTCCTAGTAGTTCCAAAGAGCATATACGACCTCATGAACAGCACCCAGTTCAACGCTGACGCTCCAAACGCTCCAGTTCTGCTGTGGAGGATTCACAGGGCTCTGAACATAACCGCCGTGATATACACAAACCAGAGTGCGGCGGAGCTCAAGGAGCTCGCAAACGGAAAGCAGGTCGTTCTCGTTGATGTTGGCGGTGAAAACCTCGTCAACGCTCTGAAGAAACTTGGGGTGTCCGTCACATACGTGGCCAGACCCCAGGGTGTTAGCGACTACCAGTTCGTCAAGCAGGTTCTCGGCCTCTACGGTCCATACTCCCTGGGTCAGGAGCTCGCGAACGGTCAGCCGCAACAGGACGTTCAGATAAGCGGGCAGGCGCCGGACAGGCTGACCGCGGAGGAAGAAGCCAAAACAGTTTACACGGTCCTCAAGAGCGGTTCACTGCCGGTCAAGCTCAACGTCATCGGAATGCAGTTCATATCCCCGAAGCTCGGTGAGAACTTCAAACAGCAGGCCCTCCTCGCGGGGCTTGGGGCTTTGATAATGGTCTTTATACTCGTTTACCTCCACTACAGGAACCTCAAGATAGCGATACCCGTTGCGAGCACGAGCCTCTTCGAGGTCATAATAATCCTCGGCTTTGCCGCGCTGATACGGTGGAACCTCGACCTGCCGAGCATCGCCGGTATAGTTGCCGCTATAGGAACCGGTGTCGACCAGCAGATAGTCATAACCGATGAGTTGCTCGGAGGGGAGAGGAGTAGCAGGATAACCAGGCGCGGTAGCAGTCTCAGGAGAATCGGTAGGGCGTTCTTCATAATCTTCGCCTCCGCCGCGACTACGATAGCGGCGATGAGCTTCCTGCTGGTGTACTTCGTCGGAACCCTCAAGGGCTTCGCAGTAACGACCATAATAGGCGTCCTCATAGGAATATTCATCACGAGACCGGCATACGCGGAGATAGCCAAGTACCTAATCGGTGAGGAGTGATGTACGTAATAATAATGGGCGCCGGCAGGGTTGGCTACCTCGTTGCGAAGATGCTTGAGGCGGACGGCCACGACGTTACGATAATAGAGATGAGCAGGGAGCGGGCAAAGGAACTCTCAATGCAGATAAACGGCCTCGTGATTGAGGGCGATGCAACCGACCCGAAGACCCTTGAGGAGGCTAACATAAAGCAGGCGGACGCCTTCGCGGCGCTGACCGGTAAGGACGATGCGAACCTGTTGGCCTGCATACTCGCGAAGCACCTCAACCCCAACGTTAAGACATCCCTCAGAATAAGCAATCCGAAGAACAGAAGGATATTCGAGGAAGTTCAAGATTTGAAAAAGTACTTTGACTTTGTAATCTCCCCTGAGGAGATAGCGGCGGAGTACATCAGCAGGAACATCATAACGCCCGGCTTTGACAGGGTTCTCTTTCCCAAGGAGGGTGCAGAGATAGTCCGCTTTACCATAGACGAAGACAGCGAGATAGCTGGGAAGCTCGTTAAGGAGCTCAACCTTCCGAAGGATGCGCTCATCATAGCTGTTTACGACGAAAAGGGCAACCTCATAATTCCTTCCGGCGATACAAAACTACCCAAAAAGGGCCAGATTATAGTTTTTGCCAAGAACAGCGTCCTCGGTAGCGTGAAAGAACTTCTGGAGAAGAAGAAGCCCAACGAAAAAGAGACCGAAAACTGATGCACATCTTTAATCATTTTTCCATTTTTGACCATCAAACCATAAACTATTTAAACCTATTAGGGAAGCCAAAGTTGGCGAGTCGTTCACTTGTTTTCAGGGTCATCGGAGGGCGGACTCATGGAGGACGTCATCAAGCGTATTGTCGAAGCAGAAAAGGAAGCAGAGGAGCGTATAGAACTGGCAAAGGAAGAGGCTAAGGAACTGATTCTCAAGGCCAAGGAAGAGGCAAAGAAACTCGAAGAGGATATAATCCTTGAAGCGGAAAGAGAAGCTGATGCAATCGTTGAAAAGGCCAGACTCGAGGGCGAGGAGGAAGCCAGAAAAATTCTTGAGGAGGGCGAGGCCGAGATTAACGCCCTCAGGGAGAAGGCCGCCAAAAACTTTGACAGGGCCGTTGCTTCAGGTATAGAGCTAATCAGGGGGGGCTGACGTGTTCAGGCCCGAGGAGATGGTCAAGCTTGACGTTATCACGCTCAACCGCTACAAGGACGACCTGCTGACCTACCTTCATGAGGTTGGTGCAGTTGAGATTAGGGAGCTGAGCGTCAAGATAGCCCAGAAGGACACCCCGAACGAGTACCACAGAAAGGCCGCCTCATACAGCATCACGATTTCCCGCCTCGCCGATTTCCTGAGGGTTTACAAGCGAAGGGAGGGCGGCGGCATAAAGGAGCTTTTCTTCCCGAGGGAGAAGCCCAAGAAGACCTACCGCTACGAGGGAATAGAGAAGCTCATCAAGGACGTTGAGGAGTTTCTGGCCAAGGCCGAGCCGGAGATAAAGGCCGCCGAGAGCAGAATAAGTTCCATTCAGACGGAGATAGAAAGGATTAAGGAGGACATAGCGGTTCTTGAAATGCTCTCGGAGCTGAACCTTGATGTCGAATACCTCAGGCACAGCGGTATAGTCGAGGTTACCGTTGGGGCCGTCGAAAGGCAGAAGGCTCCCCAGCTAGTTGAGGAGCTTAAAAAGGTCACCGGGGGAAAGGTTGCAATCGTTACAAAGGACTTCAAGGACAAGGTTCTCCTCGTCATAGCGAACCTCTCAAAGGACCGCGACAAGGTAAACTCCCTGCTTGCCAAGTTCTCGGTGGAGAGGATTGAGGTTCCAGAGGGCAGGGGAACACCGAGGGAGCTCATAGCGGAGTACCGCAGGAGGCTCGATTCAAAGCTGAGCGAACTTGACGCGGCAAAGAAAGAAGCTGAGAAGCTTGCCGAGAAGTACTACGACGACGTCGTCTTCTACCAGGAGCTCATGGAGAACGAGCGCGACAAGGCCTCCGTTCTGCCGATGCTCGCGAGGACGAACATGACCTTCGCCCTAACCGGCTGGCTCCCGAGGGTCGACGTTCCGAAGGTTCTTGAGGGCATAAAGAAGGTCACCAAAGGAAAGGCCTACATAAACGTCCGCGAGCCGAGCAAAGAGGAAATCGAGGAGATTCCGATTAAGCTCAAGAACCCCGGCTGGGCGAGACCCTTCGAGATGCTC
>NZ_JAMONU010000141.1 GCF_027066465.1 Thermococcus sp. | reverse complement strand
AGATCGTCTTCCTCGAGTTTTTCCGGAACGTGGCCCTGCTCCTGGAGGACGTGGATTATCCCGTTCTCGTCGAGGTGTGGCATCTGAACGAGCGTAACAAGGAAGCGGAAGGGCGCCTGCGCTATCAGTCTCTCCGGAACCTTCGGCATGGACAGCTCGTAGGTTCTCTTCAGCTCCTCTTCCTCCTCCGGGTTCTTTGCGTGCTCAAGGCCGAAGTAAATCCTCTCGACTTTGTCAAACTCGTCGTAGAGGTTTAGCAGTCCCAGACCGAGGTCTATCTTTAGCTCCTTGTTAGGCCTTGACTTGGCGTAGATGAAGCGGATTATTCCCGGCTCGAGGACCTCGTAAAGGTCGCTGAGTAGGATAACGTTGCCCTTGCTTCCCGACATTTTACCCTTCTGACCCTTGATTCCAACGAACTCATACATGAGGTCTATTGGCGCCTTCCAGCCGAACACCTTTTCCGAAATCTCCCTTCCGGTGTCGTAAGAGCTCCCAGCGGCGAGATGATCCTTTCCGGCCGGCTCAAAGTCCACCTTGAAGTGCGCCCAGCGCATCGGCCAATCAACGCGCCAGCGGAGCTTGACGTTGCCGTCCCGTATATCCGTCTCACCCTCGCTTCCGCAGTGCTCACAGCGGTATTTAACCTTCCACCCGCCGTCCCACGAGACGAACTTCGCCTCGCGCCTGCACTTCGGGCAGTAGACCATAACCGGTTGCCAGTCGTCCTCAAGGGGCGGTTGCTTGGCCCTCTCGCGGTACTTGTCTAGAACGGCCTTAATCTCGTCGCGCTTTTCGAGGGCTAACCTAATCTCGTCAGCGTACTCGCCGGACTTGTATAGTTTGCTCGCATAGAGGAAGTCAGCCTCGATGCCAAGCCTTCTCACTTCCTCCTCGAACTTCTCCATGAAGTGCTCCGCGTAGCTGTTGTGACAGCCCCAGGGGTCCGGGACTTCCCTAACCGGCTTCGTGAGGTGCTCCCTCCACTCCTGCGGGACGTTCTTGGGAACCTTTCTAAACCTGTCGTAGTCGTCCCACATGTGGATGTGTCTGACCTTTTTGCCCCTATCCCTCAAGGCGTGGCCCACTATGTAGGCCGTGAAGAACTCTCTGAAGTTGCCAATGTGAACGTAACCACTCGGCGTGATTCCACTCTCCACAACATACTCTTCCTTATCTCCCCTCTCCCGGATTATCTTTTCAGCCATGTAGTCAGCCCAGTGAACCATAAACACCACCCGGCTAAGCTATTCCCCAGAGCTTTTAAGGTTAAGCTTCGTCTGGCTAACGACCGATAAGGGGAAAAAGTTATAAGCATTGTTAGTAATAACTTTTTGATAACGTAACAGGTGAACAAGATGGAGTTCGAACTGTTGAGAATGAACGTTTTCTTCCCGGCCTCATTGGAGATTCAGGAAGAGCTACTGAAGGCAGGTTTTAAAGTTCCCTACGATAAGGAAAGCGGAAGGAGAACCCCGGTTCCCGTTGTTGCCGCCTCAAAGAAGCCAAAGCGAATCAGGACAGGGAGGATATTGATGGCAAGGAAGTATGAGAGCGGTGAAAAGTTTACGGAAATCTCAGGAGAGAAGACATTGCTTGAGTTCAGCATAACGGAGAAAGGCTTTCTCATACTGAAACCAAAGCCTAT
>NZ_JAMONU010000140.1 GCF_027066465.1 Thermococcus sp. | reverse complement strand
CTGAAAAGAGCGCCGTGATGCCGGCTTCCCAGATTTTCACCTCGTTTCTCTTCCTCCAGAGGTAGAGGCCGAAGGCGAGAATCCCAGCGGTAATGCTGTACGAAGCAAGGCGTGAAAGTTCGGCGAGTTCCCCCATTCAACCACCGGAGTAGAAAAGGGGAAAGGGGTTAAAAACTTCACTTGAGGGCGGCCTTAAGGGCTTCCTCGAATATCTCCATCGCGACGTCGATTTCCTCCTTCGTGATGATGAGCGGCGGGATGAAGCGTATGCTGTTGTCACCGCAGCCGAGAAGCACCAGACCGCGCTTGGCGGACTCTTTAACGATTCTGTCCCTAAGCTCGGGGTAGCGCTCCTTGGTGTCCTTGCTCCTAACTATCTCTATAGCCTGCGCCAGGCCGATTCCCCTTGCGTCGCCAACGACCTCGTAGTTCTCCTTGAACTCCTCGAGGTACTTGTGGAGGTACTCGCCGACCTCCCTCACGTGCGGAAGAAGCTCCCTGACGATGTCGACGACCTCTATTCCAGCGGCTATTGCAACGGGGTTTCCTCCAAAGGTTGTCGCGTGCCTCCCTGGCTTGTCGAAGCTTATCTCCTTCCTGTGGACGACGCCAGCCAACGGGAGCCCACCGCCGATGGCCTTACCGAACTGTATCAGGTCTGGGGCAACGCCGAAGTTCTCGATGGCCCAAAATGTTCCCGTCCTGCCTATGCCCATCTGAACCTCGTCGTCGGCGAGGAGTATCCCGTACTCGTCGGCGAACTTCTTGAGTTCCTTGAAGAAGTTCCTAGGCGGGACGACGTAGCCGCCCTCACCCTGTATCGGCTCGAAGAATATCGCACCGACCTCGTGCGGCGGAACGTGGCGGAATACGTACTCCTCTATGAAGTCGAGAACCCTGTTTATCAGCTCGTCCGGCTCGTCGTAGCCGTCTATCCCCCAGGCGTTCCTGTAGGGGTTCGGGTACGGAACGTGCTCGACCCCAGGCATCGTTGGGAAGAAGCGCTCCTGCTGGACCCACTTGCTCGCGGTTAAGCTGAGAACGGCCTGGGTTCTCCCGTGGAAGGCGTGGTAGAAGGCTATAAAGCGCTTCCTTCCGGTTCCGTATTTGACGAGCTTCATCGCGGCTTCGTTGGCCTCGGCGCCGCTGTTGCTGTAAACGACCTTCTTCTCGAAGTCGCCCGGCGTAAGCTCTATCAGCTTCTCGGCAAGAACGACGGCGTTCTCGTAGAAGAAGTCCGTGAGCGAGTAGTGTGTGAACTTCTCCGCCTGCTTCTTTATGGCCTCAACAACGCGTGGGTGTGCGTGGCCGACGTTCAGCACACCAACGCCGCTCGCGAAGTCGTAGAAGACGTTTCCATCAACGTCGTAGACCCTTATTCCCTCGCCGCGCTCGATGACTATCGGGAGGTTCTCTGGGTCTTGGGTCGTTGTTGCCAGGTACTTGAAGTTCCTCTCGATGACCTCCCTGGCCTTCGGTCCGGGGAGTTCTTTAACGTTTGGCCTCACCACCATAATCATCACCGGGCGAAGCTCGACGTTCGGCTATATAACTCTATGCTCAATGATGAGCATCTCTGACCGAAAGTTTTTCGAAAACTTTGGTCTGGGCCTAAATTCTAGAAGGCTTCCAGCGGAGGACGGGGGCAAATTTAATAAACTCACAGGAGTGCTTCAGTTCGGTAATTGGGTGGTGAGAACGAAAAGTCAGAAACGCTTCGATGGTAGAACGTTCTCGGCCCTGTTCTTTGTGAACCTTTTCGTGCTAACCGTCGTTCAGTCCCTCCTCGAGGGAAAAAGCCTGATTGACGGCCTGTGGCTGTTTTTGAAGCTTTTGCCCTGGGGGATTTTGATGGTTTTCCTGGTGTCTTTGGGTCTGGACAAGAGCCTCCTCTTCGAGGACGACGAAGAGGAAGGCGGCATTGGGAGTTCTGGAATAACCATCAACCCGGAGGAATGACGGCACTTGACCCTAAAGAAGCTGAAAAGGGCGGGGGAATTACTCCCCGTTCTTCTCGGCCCACTTTTCAAGGAACTCCTTGGCGGAGTTCGCCGCGATGGCCCCCTGGCCAACCGCGACTGCAATCTGCTTGAAGACGTTGGTTATGTCACCGGCCGCGAATATGCCCGGCACCTTCGTGCGCATGTGCATATCAACCGGAATGTAGCCGTAGTCGTCGGTTATGCCGAGGTGCTTGACGAAGTCCGTTTTCGGCTCGTAGCCTATGAATATGAAGACCCCGTCAACGGGCATCTCCCACTCCTCGCCGGTTTTGACGTTTTTCAGCCTCACCGCCTCCACCCTGTCCTTTCCTATTATCTCGGTCACTATCGTATCGAGTATCGCCGGAATTCCGCTCTCCTTAAAGCGGTCCTGCAGTATCTTATCGGCCCTGAACTTCTGCCTCCTGTGGACGAGGGTGACGTCAACGCCTATGCTCTTGAGGTAGAGCGCCTCCTGTAAAGCGGTGTTCCCGCCGCCGACGACGATTACCTTCTTCCCCTTGAAGAGCGGGCCGTCGCAGGTGGCACAGTAGGAAACGCCTTTTCCGGTCAGTTCGGCTTCGCCGGGGACGTTGAGCTTTCTCGGCGAGGCTCCTACGGCGATTATTATCGTCTTCCCGCGGTACTCCCTCCCGTTCTTGGTCTTCACTGTGAACTTGCACGGGCCCTCGTAGTAGGCGCACTCCGCTGGGTCAATCCTCTCAACCTCATCGAAAATAACATCAACGCCGAGCTTTTTGACCTGCTCGTGCATCCTGTTGGTAAGCTCCGAACCGCTGATTCCCTCTGGAAAGCCGGGGTAGTTCTCTATGAGGTCTGTTAGGGCCATGTTTCCCCCCAGGTCCTTGCTGATAATCAGCGTGTCGAGGCCGAAGCGCTTGGCGTATATTGCCGCCGTAAAGCCAGCCGGTCCCGCTCCGATAATGAGGACGTCCCAGAGCTTCTTTTCATGCTCCCGTCCACGTGAAAATCCCCCCAGACTGAACATCTCCCTCACCTCCGGGCTTTCCCTAACGTGGGTTATTTAAAAGCATTGTTGCCCAAAAGTGAGTAAAACTAAACCAACTTAACCGAACGGTCGAGGAGCAGGTGGAGGGTGTAGCCTAGGAAGGCGCTCAAACCGACGAAGGCTCCCTCACCGCTTGACATCTTCAGACCGTACTCGACCAAGAGGAACGCGAGCAGTCCGTAGATTCCCGCAAAGAGCAGCGAATGGACGATTCCCCTGTGCTTCGGCATGAGCGGGGTGAAGGCGAACCACGCAACTAATCCTGCAAGGGCGCCGATGACCCAGGAGATAACTGGATTAATCCACGCTGGGTTTATGCCCACGTGACTCTTGGCCCACAGGAACACCGCGCTTCCGACGGCGACGCTAACTATCGGTTTGGTTCCGCGGTGGATTAGCGCGTCCGGATGGTCGATGTCCGGCAGGTCACTTCCCAGGACGTAGAGGGCGTAGCCGAGGATTAGCGCCGTTGGGGTCAGCTCAATGGGAATTCTGAAGTGAAGTTTTAGAAGCTCACCTAAAAGAACGGCCACGGGGTAAGTCACTATCCCGCTGAGCACGTGGGTTTCGTAGTTCGGCAACTCACTCACCCTTCAGCCTCTCGGCCTGACCCTCCTCTAAAAACTTTCTCACGTAATCCGGAACCTTGTAATTTCCTGTGGGGTCTCCCACGAGAAAGCCGAGCCTTATAAGCTCGTTGAGGCTCTCGTAGACCTGAATACCCGGTTTTTTGACGGCTTTTGCAACCTGAATGTAGCTCACCGGCCCACCGTTGAACTCGAACACTATCGCCTCGACGAGGTCCTTGTACTCCTTTGGAATCCTCGTGAGGTACTCCTCAAGGCTCTTTGGCTCCTCAAGAATCGTCGTGACCACGTAGTCGTCTATCGGGCTGAACTTGTGCTTCGCCGCTTCACTCAGGACGTAGTGGAGGAGTCTTAAAATCTGCCTCGGGTTGCCCCTTCCGAGCTGATGGATTAGCTTTATCGCCTCCTCCGTGAAGGGATACAGCGGGTCGTCGGTATCCCTTATCCTGACCCTGTTGAGCCTCTTCTTCACGAGTTCAAACGTCTCGTCGAGGCTCATCGGTCTGAGCTTGAACTCGTAGTGGAGGCGCATGAAGAAGGCGGGGAATATCTTCGTGTACTCCTCGTAAGCTTCAGGAACGCAGGCGAAGGCAACGATGCAGCCCTTGGGCATGGTGCTTATGAAGTGCCTCAGCATCTCAAAGAACTGAATTTTCTCGTGCTCCCTCGCGCTCTGCATGTTCTCAAGCTCGTCCAGAAGGAGCGCGCAGTACGGATATTTGCTCATCTGCTCGACGAGGAGCTCTGCTATGTCCCTGCTCTTGTACTCCTTCGTGTCGCTCAGCATCTTTTCAAGCCTGTCGATGAAGCCGAGCTTTTTGGCAAGGTTTTCGATGAATATGTTGGTTCTGCTCTTGGGCGGCTTTAACGCGTAGAAGATGTCGCGCGTGAGCTTGAGGATGTCGTTGGTATCGACCTTAACGTATATTGCCTTGCCTCTGTTCTCCTCTATGGCCTTCGCGAGCGTCTTAAGCCTCTGCGTCTTTCCCATTCCCAGCGGCCCGACTATGCTGAGGGCTATTGAACTCTTGTTCCCTATAACCTCGGAGATTATCATCTGGAGGCGCATGTCAACCTCCTGATAAACGTGAATGCTCTCGACGTCGGTTATTCCTTCGCTTGCGAGCTGCTCGAAGGGATTTGCTGAAAGACCGTAAACCTCGTATGACTGGTAAAGCTTAAGACCCTCCATTCCACCCACCGAATTGCTTAAGGCCTTTCAATATAAAAACCTGTTCATCGGTGAGCGGAAATGATTCTCCTCGTCACTGCGCCGCCCGGCAGAGAAGGTGACGCGATACTCGAGCTGGAGTGGGCGCTTGGAAAGGTGAGGGTTAAGGGAACCGACTGGCGGGGCATCCTTTTAGCTGAGACCCCCCTTTCCAGAGAAGAAGTCCTTAAAAAGCTGAAGGATTTCGAGACGCAGGCTATACAGAGGGTTGTCCCTCTCGAAAGGCTCGTTCCGGCCAAGTGGGAGGAGATAGAGAAGGCCGTCCTCGAGCTAGGAAAAGCGATAGACGGAACCTTCGCCGTCCGCGCCAGGGTTAGGGGGAACAAGAGGCTCTCCCAGAGGGAGCTCGAAATCAAGCTCGGCTCGCTCCTCGTCGAGCGCTACAACCTTAAGGTCAACCTGAGCGAGCCCGATTACACGATTCTCGTCGAGGTTTTGGGTAAAAAAGCCGGAATAGGCCTCGTCCGGAAGGGTGAGGTTCTCCGCTTCGAGGTGAAGGAATAAATAGTTTGAGTGCTGATTAATCGCCTTCCGCTGGTTTTGTGCCTCCTTGAATTCGCCCGCATAGCTGTGTTCCCGGGAATATCCCTCCCTCCGGGGAGAACAAAAGCTTATTAGGTGAAGGACAGAATCTTGGAGGGGGTAGTGATGCTCGACGTCGATGATATCATTGAGAGACTCCAGAGGCTCGGCTATAGGGAGGCCCTGGCCTACTGGATAGCGAGCGAGCTTGAGGAGGCCGAGTTCTACAGAAAGCTGGCCGAAAGGGCCAGAAACCTCGGCCTGCCCAGAGCGCTCTCGGAGACCTTTGAGCGGCTCGCCGAAGAGTCAAGGAAGCACGCCGAGGAGCTTGAGAGGACGTTCGTTGACTCGTACGGGGAAAGACCGAGGAGTGAAGTTCCTCCCCTCGAGGTTCTGCCCGTTCTCGACCGCTTCGAGAGGGCCGACCAGGTTGGGGAAGTGCTAAAAACCGCGATGGAGAGCGAGCTTGTAGCGATGAACGCCTACAGAACCCTTGCTGAAAAAGTTGGGGATGACCGCCTTAGGGAGCTTTACCTTCGCCTCGCGGAGGTTGAAAGGGGCCACTACGAGGCCCTGAAGAGGGAATACGAAAGGTTGGGTGGTTGATATGGTCGTCGAACTGATTGAGCAGATTAAGAACCTCAACGAGAGGGAGCTTTTGAGTTATTGGATTAGGGGTGAGTACGAGGAGGCGGAAACCTACTGGAAGCTCGCTGAGAGGGCGAAGGAGCTCGGCCTTCCTGAAGAGGTCGTTGAAACCTTCAAAAGGCTCGGCGACGAGTCCAAGAGGCACGGCGACGAGCTTTATGAGATTTACAGGGAGCAGTACGGCGATGAACTGGCCGATGTGAACGTTGCCAGCCTCGAGGCAACCCACGTGCTTGGAAAGTTCTGGAAGGTTGAGGACCTGCCGGACGTTCTGCAGAACGCCATGGAGGCAGAAAAGCTCGCCGAGACAATCTACAGAAAACTCGCAGAGGAGTGCTCCCGGGAGGAACTCAGGGAGATATACCTTCGTCTGGCTGAGATAGAGCGCGGCCACTACGAGGCCCTTAGGAAGCTCTTGGGTGGTTGAAACGGAATCCGAGCGATTCTCACATATTTTATCGGCGCTCTCCGGGCTGTCCGAGAGGGAGCTTTTGAGTTATTGGATTAGGGGTGAGTACGAGGAGGCGGAAACCTACTGGAAGCTCGCGAAAAGGGCCAAGGAACTCGAACTGCCGGAGGACGTCATCGAGACCTTCGTCGTTCTCGCAAAGGAATCCCGGGAGCACGGTGACAGGCTCAGGGAGATATACGTGAGGAGTTACGGTGAGAACCCCGTCGAGGTCGGCATCCCGGGGGTGGAAGCGGAGGCCCTTAAGCTCGAAATGGACACGCCCAAAGATGTCCTTGAGGTTCTGGCGAGGGCAATGGAAACCGAACTCTTTGCAGAGAGCCTTTACGAAAAGCTGGCAACCGAAACTGGTAGCGATTCCCTGAAGAGCATCTACCTATACCTTGCCGAGATAGAAAGGGGCCACTACGAGAGACTCAAATGCGAGTTTGAAGTCTGTAAAAAGATTTACGAAAAAAGCTAAGACTTCTTCTCGGCTTTCTTCTCCGCTTGGGCCTTTTCCTTGACCTTCTTCTGTTCCTCAAGTTTCCTCCGTATCTCCTCGATTTTCTCCTCCTTCAGGGGAATGAACTTCTCGTCGTAGTTGTCGTAGCTCGCGAGCAGAAACTCGTCGCTCATCTGGAGCGCTCCCGTTGGGCAGACATCCACGCACTGCGAACAGTATACACAGCGGGCGGTCCAAAGGGCCACCTTCCTGATGTCAGGCAGGTAAACGAAGACCCCAGCCGGGCAGACGGTAACGCACATCCTGCAGCCGACGCACTTGTCAACGTTGTACTTAAGCTGCCCCCTGAAGTCCTCTGGAACCGGTACGGGTTCGGTCTTTGGAAAGAGGTTGGTCGCTGGCTTCCTTGCGAGGTTCCTGAGCACCGTTGGAACTAAGATAGGTGCCCTCACATTATCACCTCCATCGCTATGAGGAGCGAACCTACGAGGGACGCCAAGAAGACGTTCTTCCAGAGGAAGTCCACGGCCTGGGTTATCTTCAGCCTTCCTGTTACGGCCCTGAAGACGCTCTCGACGACGAAGAGCAGGATGAAGACCTTCAGCGTGTGGAAGAGCAGGTTGACGACGTCCGCTGAAAGGCCCGTCAGGCCGAAATAGCCCGCTATTCCCCAGGGGAAGAATATCGCGACCACCAGGGAAGCCGCTATGTAGGCTTTGAGCGCTTTCGTCAGCTTGAGCAGTGCCAGATACCTTCCGCTGTACTCGACGAGCAGTCCCTCGGCTATCTCCTCCTCCGCATCCGGTATGTTGAAGAACCCAACCTCTATCTCGCTCGCCAGCCAGACGCAGAAGACGTAGAGGAGTATCACCGCCCCGACGAAGCTCATCGGCGTCCCTATCTCCCAGATGTTGTGGATGTAGAAGACCCCCATGCTGAAGGGTTTTGGAACGCCGAGCTTTCCGAGGCGCCACATTATGGCGAAGATGGCCAGCATCATCGCTGGTTCTCTCGAAACCATTATCGTCGCTTCCCTCGCGGCTCCTATCTTTGCGTACGGGTTCCCCGAACTTATCGCGCCCAGAATCTTGAAGAAGCTGATGAGGGCGAGGAGGTAGATGAAGACGATGACGTCGCCCTTCGAAGCCAGCACTGGGGTGAAGCCCATCGGCGTGTAAGCCAGGAGCGCTATCGCCGTTGCCAGGGCTAAGACCGGGGCCGCTCTGAACATGTAGTTTGCCGTGTTCGGGACTATCGTTTCCTTGCTGAGCAGTTTAAGG
>NZ_JAMONU010000139.1 GCF_027066465.1 Thermococcus sp. | reverse complement strand
CTTTTCAAGGAGTTCCTTATCGACCAAATCCGGGAACATCGCACCCGTTCCGGCGGAGAAGAACGAGCCGAAAACCGCCATGACAACCTGAACGGCAAGGAGCTGGTAGATTCCGAGGAAGTTGAATGCTATAACCCCGAAGAGCAGAACGCCTCTAGCCAAGTCGAAGCCGACCATGAGCCACTTTCTGTTGTATCGGTCGCCGACGACGCCGGCAAATGGCATGACGATGAGTGAGGGGATTATCTCCGCCAGAACAAAGGCCGTCATCATCGAACCGCTGTGCGTTTTGTCCAGCACGTAGAGTGGCAGAGCGACGTCCTGAACCGCCCAGCCGAGCTGGGAAATGAACCTTCCTATGGCGAAGAGCCAGAAGTTCCTGCCGAGGCCCTTGGACTCCATGCCGACCACCCCTTTTTGATGAATTGAGTAATTAAATAATTAGATAAGTTCGACCCTCACGTATCCGTTCACCGTCTTCACCCTGATGGGAAACTCACCCGTTCCGATGACCGGGTTCTCCGGGTCTACTCCAACAAGCTCGATGTCGCCGTTGGCCTTTTTCACCTCAATCCTCGCGTCGCAGAACTCCGTGAGGCGGAGAACCACGTTTCCGTTCACACTGCTTACGTTCACCTCACCCTCGATGTCCTCGATGGTAATCTCGAGGGCCCCGTTTACAGTGGATGCGTTCAGGGAACCCGCCACTGGCAGAGTGGCCCTTATGTGCCCGTTAACGCATTTCATCTGCCTGACCTCACAGTTCCTCAGGTCAACTTTCCCGCTGACCGTTTTTATCTCCTTGAAGCGTGCGTCCCTGCCTTCTACAGTTCCGTTAACGTTGTTAACGTTGACGATGGTGCCCTTTGGAACCCTAACCCTTATCTCAGCCCAGTTCCCCTTTCCCAGGCGGTTGAAGAACTTCCTCCGGGGCTTTTCCGCTATTAACAGTGTGCCGTCCTCAACCTCCGTCTCAACCCTTACGTCGTCCCCATGAAGGTTATAGCTTACCTCCACGCAATCCCCGTCCCAGCCCTCTACCTCTGCCCTTCCAACTACGAGGGCGAGCTTTACACTTTCAACCCCTTTGAACTTCATGCAATCACCCCACGAACTTCATCAGCTCGTCGAGAAGCTCCCTGACACGCCGTGTGAGCGTCGTCCTGTCAACGCCAAGTCCCTCGATTAGGCCCGCGCTCTGCTCCTCGACGATTTCCTTTGCCTTCCTGACCACGAGGCGGTAAGCCTCTTCGTCCTCTATCATGTAGGTTTTCCCGCCGGCCCTAATCCGCACAACACCCTCGCTGGCGGAGATTACAACGTCTTCGATGCGTATCTTCGCCCGTCCCTTGCCGACGGTGACGGATATATCTCCCGAGCGGAGCGAAACGGCCTCTCCAAGACTGAGCGTCTCGTTTCCGCTCCTGTAGGTCACCCTGTCTCCCTCGACCTCAATCGAGAACTCCTCCGTCTCTATCCTCAGCCTGTCCCCGACCTTGGTGAGCTGGAAGCCGTTGCGAAGCTCCCTAATCGTCAGCATGTCCTTCAGCTTAACCTTGGGGTTGCCGTCGCGGATTCTGAAGGGACCTATCTTAACTTCCTCGCCGTGCGGGGTCTCTATAACCTCTATGAAGGGGAGTTTGACGTATTCAAAGTTCTT
>NZ_JAMONU010000138.1 GCF_027066465.1 Thermococcus sp. | reverse complement strand
CACCCGGCCGACTTCACCCCGGTCTGTACGACCGAGTTCTACGCCATGCAGAAGAGGCTCGACAAGTTCAGGGAGCTCGGCGTCGAGCCGATTGGACTCAGCGTTGACCAGGTCTTCAGCCACATCAAGTGGATGGAGTGGATTAAGGAGAACCTCGGCGTCGAGATTGAGTTCCCGATTATCGCCGACGACCGCGGTGAGCTCGCCGAGAAGCTCGGCATGATTCCGAGCGGAGCAACGATAACTGCCAGGGCCGTCTTCATCGTCGACGACAAGGGCGTCATAAGGGCCATAGTCTACTACCCGGCCGAGGTCGGCAGGGACTGGGACGAGATACTCCGCCTTGTTAAGGCCCTCAGGGTCAGCGACGAGAAGGGAGTTGCCCTTCCGCACAAGTGGCCAGAAAACGAGCTCATCGGTGACAAGGTCATCATCCCGCCAGCCAGCACCATCGAGGAGAAGAAGGCCAGGGAAGAGGCCAAGGCTAAGGGCGAAATCGAGTGCTACGACTGGTGGTTCTGCTACAAGAAGCTCGAGTGAGCTTCTTTCCCTATTCTTCTCTAAACCTTTCAAAAATCAGCTCGTCCACGAAGCCGTAGCCGGGGACGTGGTGGTGTTTTCTCAATCTCCCGACGAGTTCAAAGCCGTTCTTCTCGAGAACTCTAATCGAGGCAACGTTTGGCTCGCAAACCCTCGCGTAGACCTTCCTGAGGTTGAGCCACCGAAAAGCGTAATCGAGGGCCAATTTCACCGCCTCGCTTCCATAACCTTTCCCCCAGTGCTCCTTTCCGAGGAAGTAGCCGAGCTCCGCGTGTCCGTCCCTGTGGTTTATCTTATGGAGTCCTATAAAACCAACGAGGGTAGACGTTGAGTTCTCCACTATCGAGAAAACCTTCTCGCGCTCTTTTGCCTTTCTAATCCTCTCGTACCACTCCACTTCGTCCTCAAAGAAGAAGACCTCATACGGGGCCGTTAAAAAGAGCCTTACAGCCCTGTCGTTGTACCACAGCCAGGCCTTCTTGACGTCCTCCCTAACGGGAACGGCGAGGGACACGAGGTTGCCCCTTAGAACGGTAGGTCGCACACCCATCACCTTAACTTTATTAAGAGGTTATCGCTATTTAAACACGATGGAGCGGGAGAGGCTCATTAAAACCGTCGAGGCCATACTCAGGAGTGCGGGCTACAAGACGGCCCGCCTCGAGTTCCGGGGTTCGTGCTTCGATATAGTCGCGAGCAGGTTAGTTCTGCTTCTCTTCGTTAAGGTCACGACCAACATTGACACCATCACCGAGGAGCAGGCCGAAGACTTGAAGAGGCTAGCCAAGTTCTTCAACGCCTCCCCGCTCATAGTGGGCCTCCGCTCGAAGAACGCGGAGCTTGAGGAGGGAGTCGTCTACGAGCGCTTTGGAATATATGCGCTGAGGCCGGAAACCCTATACGACGTCCTCGCCAACAACGAACTCCCCGCAATCTTCGCTGAGCGCGGCGGTCTCTACGTGAGGATAAACGGTGAACTTCTCAGGGAGCTTCGCGAAAGGCACGGATACTCGGTTAACGAACTTGCTCAGCTCCTCGGGGTTTCAAGGAAGACCCTCCTCAACTACGAGCGCGGTGAGCAGGCGGTTTCTCTGGACGTTGCAATAAGACTGGAGGAGCTTTTCGACGAGGCCTTGGCCGAGCCCATTGATATTCTGAACGCGCGCGTTGAGGCAAAGCTCGACGTCAAACCCGAGAATCCCCTTGAAAAGGAGGTTTTCGAAAAGCTGAAGCGCCTCGGTCTCGGCCTTGTAAAGGTGAAGAAAGCTCCATTCAACGCGGTTTCAAAGGGCGACGAATTCAGAATCCTGACGGGGATAGACGAGAGGAAGACCCGCTCAACGGTCAAAAGGGCGGAAATGGTGGCTGAAGTCAGCAAGATAATCAACTCTGACGGCGTGTTCATACTTGAAAAGACCAAGACCGAAATCGTCAAGGAGGTTCCCCTCATCCCCAAGGAGAGACTGCGGGAAGTTAAGGACGCCGACGAACTTATAGAGATGATTGAGGCCCTCAAAAAGGAGATAAAGGCAAAGCTCTTCAGCTGAAGAGGACGCTCCTCCATACCTCGCGGAGCCTTTTGACGTACCTTTCAGGCGTTGCTATAAGAACGGCCCACCTCGGGGTCTGCCTCCTTTTGAGGGCGTTTGCCAGCGGGGTAACCTTCGAGAGGGGCTGAACCTCACCGCTTTCAAGGAGGACCTTTATGCCGGTCTCCTTCAGCCTCGGCTCGCTGAGCATCAGGTCCGCTATGCTGAAGTCTATGATAATCTCCCCCTCGTTGGCTCCAACCGCATCGGCCAGCGTCCTTTCAAGCTCCTGTCTTCTCCTGACGTTTCTGTAGGCCGATAAAAGCTCCCTCCTTTCGTCCTGACTAAGCTCATCCGCACTGACGAGAACGGCCGCCTTGTAGAGCTTCCTGTAGAGAACGCGCCTCGTAAGCTCTGCCGGCAGGCCCTCCAAGTCCTCAAGCTCGACCAGAACCCGGCAGTCGGTCATCCTCCAGAAGTCCCAGAGGTGCCCTTCCTCGAGGGCGAACTCTAAAGCTCTGGTCAGCATTCCCTCGGCAATCTTCACCGTGTGGTGGAAGTAAACCCTTGAGTACATCAGCGAGCGCGCGACCATCATGCCCTCAACGGCCTCGATACCCTTTTCATCGACGACAAGCTCACCGTTGTGAACCCTGAGGACCTTTAGGAGCCTCTCCAGGTCTATTATGCCGTGCGCAACACCGGTGTAGTGGGCGTCTCTGATGAGGTAGTCGAGCTGGTCAACGTCAACACCGCTGTGAAGCATCTGACCGAGGTAGGGCTTCTTGGCATGACCCAGTATAAGGTCCGCGACTTCCCTTGGGTCTATTCCGAACTCCTCGAGTATCTCGGGAATCCTTCCCCCGTCGTCCTCACCGGTTATGTTTATCTTTCCGGTTATGATGTCCTGACCGAGGCGCATGTGGTCGCGCTCCTTCACGTAGTGCCTGTATATCCCCTCGAACGTGTGGCTCAACGGTCCATGCCCGATGTCGTGGAGTAGCGCACCGACCTGGAGGAGCAGGCTTTCGTCTTCCTCCAGTCCAACCTCTCCGGAGAGGCGCTTCGCTATGTGCCACGTTCCGAGGGAATGCTCGAAACGGGAGTGGTTTGCGCCGGGATAAACGAGGTACGCCAGGCCAAGCTGTCTTATGTGCCTGAGCCTCTGAAACTCCGGTGTCTTGACGAGCTCTAGGATTACGCCGGTGACCTTCATACTGCCGTGAATTCCATCGTGTATAATCTTCTCTCCCCTCATGCAACCACCTCCAGTTGCTCGTAAATCTGAGAAGAGACTTAAATAACTTTTCGGCAATCTGACAAGAAAGTTAAAAGAGGGGTCAGATATCCTTGCCGGCGATGTATATCCTCTTGGTCTTTCCGGGCTTCACGGGAAGTCCTTCCCTCAGTTTCTCCATTGGAACGGCCTCAACTACAAGCTCGGAGCTTTTGGCTTCCTCGACTTCATACCTAACCGGGTTGTTTGCCTCGTATATCAGCTCTTTGACTTCATCCTCAAGTCCCGTCGGCTTTTCGCCCTCGTAGGCGACCCTTATTATCACCTTGGGCCTCGGATTCTCGGGTGAGAGCGGGTAGTAAATCATCACAAAGTCCTTCAGGTGCTCGTGGCCGTAAACTATGTCCATAACCTGGTCTATGTGAAGCTTTGCCCCCCCGAGAACCACAACGTCCTTGACCCTTATTATGCTCACAACTTCCCCGTTCTCAACCCTCGCGAGGTCTCCGATGTCGTAGTTGAAGAGCGGCAGTCCCGTGAGTTCTCCCTTTTCCATAACCTTGGTTATGTAGACCCTCTTGTATTCGCTGTAGTCCTCATCTCCGGTTTCCTCGAGGACGAGAACGGACTCCCCTATATGGAACGGGCTTACCTTTCTTCTGCTGACAACCCTGAAGGCAGTCACGTCGTCCTCCGTCGAGCCGAAGTTGTCTATTATAACGGCGTTCGGGAAAAGCTCAAGGGTCGCCTTCGCCAGTTCGGGCGTCAGGGTTTCTCCCCCGACGACTATCGTGTTCACGTCATTTCTGATTTTCTCGGGCAGGATGAGACCGAGGTTGTATGCCGTGGCCGTCAGCGCCCAGATTGAGGTCGGCTTTATGTCCTCAAACTCCCTCAGCAGAAGGTTTCTGTCCCTGAGGTACGTTATCGGTATCTGGAAGTATGAAACTCCGGCGTTGTTTCCCTCGAGACCGCTTATCGCAAAGTTTCCAGACGATGAGGGGAGCGGCGGGAAGAAGGAGGCGACCCTCTCACCCTTCTCGAAGTATTCGGTGACCCACGGTTTCATTTGCCTCGCCGTCCTTCTCTTGTCGTCTATTGTGAAGGCTATCCTCTTGGGTCTTCCCGTGGTTCCGCTCGTTCTCATTACGGCATGGAACACCTCTCCGTTCCTGACGTATGATGGCCAGACCCTATCGGTTTCATACAGGTCATGGGGTTTTATCGTTACTTTTTCCGTCAGTTCCGCCAGAAGCTCCGGTGTTAAAGCGTTTAAATCAAGCTCTTTGAACTTCTCCTCCCAGAAGGGTGTTGTTTCAACAGCTTTCTTCGCGGTATAAACGAGGTTTTCCTTGGCGTCTATTTTTCCGATTACCATGGCCACTGGGCCGTCACCCGATTATTATTGTTGTCTTATTATTTAACTCTTGAGGTTAAATCAGTTTAAACTGCGACCCCTCGATATTTTTGGAAAGGTTTTTATCCTCGTTTGGGCAAACTTTAACCATGACGTATGAACTAGCCCCTGGTTCCCTCCTTGAAAACCCGCTTCGCGTAAAAGAAGACCAGGTTAAGGATTATCTTTTTAAGGTGATGAACTTTCACAGGGACAGAACCCCTTACTGGGAGAGGGCCTTCAAAGACGTTGACCTCGATTCCCTCTTCGACTCCCGAAGCCTTCCTGCGGTCGTGGAGAACCTCCTGAACGCCGGTCTGTCCGTTGAGGAGAACTACCTCCGCTCGAACTGGCTGGAGTTCTTTCCAAGAGATTACCGGGGAAAGGTGAGGTTCTACCAGTCCTCAGGAACCACCAGAGAAAGGGCCATCGGCCACTGGGACAGGAACTACGTTGATTACCTCGTTGCGTACCTCAAGGCCGCACTCGATGAGCTCTACAACTTTGAGTCCCTCTACGAGGGGGAGAGGGTACGGGCAGTTGCTCACGGTCCATACGGCTGGTACCAGGACGAGATAAGCGAACTCGTGTGGAGGTACTCCGGGTACCTGTACTTCATCGGCATGGAAACCGACGGTTTGAAAAAGGTTCTTGCCAGGGAGGGTGTGGATGCCGTTCTCAGAATCCTCGACCCGCTCGTTAGATACACCAAGAGGGTCATGGAGGCGGACCGCATAAACCTAGTCAGGTCTGCGCCGCCCCTTATGGGAATGTTCGAGCCGTACGCCGAGAATATAAAGGCCGTAATCCTGAGCGGGGTGGGCATAGACGACTCGCTTTTCCAAGCCCTCTCGGAGAAGTTTCCAAACTCCACCCTTGTGCCCCTCTACGGATACTACCTCTTCGGCGACCTTGTTGGTCTCCGGAGGGGTTCAAAATTCGTTTACTATCCAAACTGGCCGTTCACGGTGATATACCCCGTTGAGAAAAGCGAAGACGGGTACAGGGTCCTTCCCCCTGGAAGGAGGGGAAGGCTGGCCCTGATAGTTGCAAGGCCGGAAGTTTTGATGATTAAGGTCGAGGACGAAACTGTAGAGCGGGTCAAAGGGGAGGGGGCCTTTAGGTGTGATGGGTTTGCCGACCCCAAACGCTCCGTTTAGGTGAAGTTTTATGGTCGAGGTAGTCTATATTAACGCCCTCCTTGTGCTCGCCACTGATATAGTGGCGTTCGCTATAATGTTAAAAATATTTATCCAGAACAAGAGAAAGTCCGCCCTGTATTTTTCGCTGGCGTGGCTCTTCGATTTTCTCTGCATCCTCCTGACGGGTTCAAAAAACCAAACATTCTTCATCATAGGGGACTTCTTCCTAACGGTCTTTGCCGGGCTGATGTACCTCGGAGCCGTTAGGTTGCTTGAAGAGGAGTCCGTTACGATAGGATATCGCCTTTTAAAAGAGATGTCCGCAATGGCGCCGCTGTTTTTTATATACGTGATTGCCGTGTACTACTACACGAAGAACGGTGAATGGGTTGCAACAGGGGCCGCCGCCCTTGGAATAAGCGGAGTTTTCGTGATATCCGGCGGACTCCTTCTCCGCCCCCTTCAGGAAATTTACCAGAGGGCCGCCAAGTTTCTCTACGCAAGCCTTATTCTCTTTGGCCTTCATCTGGTTCCAGCTTCCCTCTTCGGCCTCTACCAGTGGTACCTCCCCATAGGCTTTACTCTCTCAATGATATTCACAATCATGATGGCGGCCTCAATGATTCTGCTCACATCAATGGAGAGCTTTAAGATGAGAACGGTTTCCGCCGAAGTTCCGGATATAAAGCCCGGGATAATACTGTCCAGCACGAAGGAGTACTTTGAACTCGTTAAAAAGCTTCAAAATGCTCCCGTTCTCGCCTTTCTCAGGGATACACTGAGCATACCTGAAAACTGGAACGTTTACTTTGTAACGACCGTTCCAATACTCCGTGAAGGCATCAGGACAGTAAACCCAACGGACCTCGCCAGGATGACGGAGCTGATATACCAGTATCTTGAAAGCGTTGAGAAGTCCGGTGGGAGGGGTGTAGTCGTCATAGACTCCCTCGAATACCTATCCGTTTACAACCCGTGGGACAGCTTATTGAAGTTCCTCTCCAAGCTCAGGGACTTTGCGATGATGAAGAACGGAACGGTCGTAGTCGTCGTCGACAAGGGTAGCGTGGGTGAAAAGCGTTACGCCCAGCTCAAGAAGTTGCTGGAGTGAGGTTTTATAAACCGCGTTTCCTACCTAACAACGCCCCCGCGCGAGGACCCCGGGGAGAATGAACCGGGGGGCGATGCGGGGGCTACAGCCCGGCCTCAGCGAGGTCCCCGTGGGAGGGCCTTCCGCGTTCCGGAGCACGATGACCGCGGGAAACCCAGGCCGGGCACAGTTCTCGCCCGCCTGGGTTAACCCGCCTGAGTGTGGCGTTGCCTTCGATGAGGGCGGGCGTTACGGGCGGGCGACATTAAAATTTCTCCGAGTTGATTCACCATACTGCCAAGCCTTTTCCACATTTTGCTTACTATTTAAGAGAGTGTGCAAAAAGTGAATAGAAAACGTTATTAACAAAAAATGCAACATTTTAATGCTATGATGAGGACAGGATATAACGAAACCTCAGACTTTGAAGTTCGTAAAGTAGTTCCATGGGTCAGAGAAAATCCTCTCAGGGAGATACTGGAGACCAGAAGAAAGGAGGCCCTCCAGATTGTTGAGTTAATTGCCCAGAAGGAAAGGGAAGCCCTCAGGGAGCTTCCCCCGGAGGTCCGAGAGATAATAAACATACCGGACACGAACTCTCTGCTCAGGGAAATATGAATTCAAAGAAGAACTACCTCTACAGTATCTCCCTCCAGGTAGCCCTCGCTGTCTTCAGGGACCTCTACGTAACCGTTGCTCTCCACGAGCGAGCTTATTATCCCGCTTCCCCTCTTCTTAATCGGCCTCGCCTTCCCGTCCTCATACCAGACCTTGACGAACTCGTACCTCCCGAGCTGGCTGGGAATCCTGTCTGTTAGCGTCGCCTTAACGCGAACCTCGTAGTTTCTGGCTCCAACCAGCTTCGCCAGGGCGTGCTTGACGTAGAGGTGGAACTGGGCAAACACTGCCACTGGGTAGCCGCTCATTATGAAGACCCCCTCGCCGTAGCCTATCGGCCGGCCCGGCTTTATCGTCGTCCCGTGGAAGAGCAGATTGACGAACTTGTGAGCTAAGTCCCTATCGCCGAAGGCCGACCCGCCGGTGACGAGGAGGAGGTCGTTCTCGGCCTTCGCCCTCTCGATTGCGTTCTTTATTGCGTCTTCCTTGTCGGGAACGACGCCGTAAAAAACCGGCTCGCCGAAGTACTGCCTCACGAGGCCCTTCAGCATGATGGAGTTGCTCTCAAGGATTTTGCCTGCTTTCAGAGCATCTTCATCGAACTCCTCAATTAGCTCGTCGCCCGTAACGATTATCCCAACGCGAGGCTTCCTCTTGACCTTAACCGTCTTGAAGCCCACGCTCTTGAGGAGGGCCAAATCCTGAGGCCTGAGCACCTGCCCCTTTCTCAGGATTACCTCCCCCTTCTTCACGTC
>NZ_JAMONU010000137.1 GCF_027066465.1 Thermococcus sp. | reverse complement strand
GTCGTGCAGGACTACATCGAGTTCTTCCGGGAGCTGTACATCGTCGGGATTGCATACCTGAGGGAGGGAAACAGGGTCCTGTACAAGAGGGAGAAGAAGTTTTTCTTCCGCGACCCTCTACTTGCGAGGCTCTTCTCTACCTGGAGCGGGGCGGAGCTTAGGGAAGATGCCCTCTACGAGTGGCTCGTTCAGGAGCATCTGTACAGGAAGTTTGGGGAAGTTTACTACTATCGGAACTCCTACGAGGTTGACGCAATCGCTGGAGACCTGAAGGTTGAAGTGAAGGCAGGAAAGGCCCACAGGAAGTATCCAAGAAACGTAATCGTGCTCGAAAGGGAAGACGTGCCCTTTTTCCTGCTGGAGCTGTGGGAGAGCTGAGAGCTTTACCTCTGCCCTAGATATTATACCCTTCGGGAGAAGGGAAATACATAAATACCCGGAGGGAGAAGGGAAATGACAATTTGTGACGATGCCGGGGCAGGAACAAAAGCTGATATTATAACAATGTATCTCATAGGAGGCATTATGGGTGGAATACTCATTTACATTTTGGTATTCTCCAGCAAATTCGGCGAGTTCGTTGACACAAAAATACTGGCACTAGCAAGTTTCGGAATTGCATCTGGAGCTTCTGCAATAATCTTCGGCCTAATTGACAACTTAGATGAGTTTATTGCTGGTATGGATACCAATGAAATTATGGCTAGATGCTTAAGCGACACCAAAACTCAAGAAGAGAAACTGGAAGAAGCGTATAGTAGAGCAATTAAAAGAGCCTACAATCTTTTCATCAGTTTTCTCATTGAATGGATACTTCTCGGCATCAGTACGGCCATCCTCTTATATTCGGGATTCCCCACTGGCTCACCACAATTTCCCTGATAGTATTCTCCCTAGGAAGCCTAGTCAGCTTCGTTCTCTGGATAATCTCCTATCTCCGATACAGAGATTACACTAAACAACTCCTCGCAATCCAGCTCAAGAAGAGCGACAAGGCAGAGATATCAATCAAGATTTAAGCTCTCCTGCGCTTTCCAGTATTTTTCATTAAGTATTACTCAGGCTAAATGCGTTCCCTTTACAGCCCAGACAACAAAAACGTATTTAACCAAGTTAGGACAAACCATGACTGGTGGGAGAATGAGTGAGGCTATTAACCCCAACGTGCTTCTCCAGAGAATAGACCAGATGGAGAGAGAATTAGAGAAGCTCAGGCTTGAGGTTCTGAAGATGAGGGCTGAAAACCTCCCTGAGGAAGAAGTTGACGAAGAGACTCTCAAAGACCTTGAAAAGAGGTTCGAGGAGTACAAGAGCGGAAAAGCAAAAGTAGTTAGCGGGGAAGAGGCCGTTAGAATACTCACCCAAATGCTGGAGGACTAACGCTTATAGGCCCTGCCCCTTGGTTCTATTTTAGCGATGTAGATAACCTTATTCTCCCAGTCCACACCGTAGAAAACTCTATATCCTCCAAGCCTGAGGGCATAAGCCGGAAAACCCTTAATCTTCTTTCCTTTAACTCTCCTTACGTCAAATCCTTTGGGTACGGGTGAGTTAGGGTCCTCACTTAAAGCCACGATAAACTCGCTTAACTTTTTAATGTGAGCCGGCTTCAGCCACTTTCGAGCTTCAGCGAAAACCCTTTCATCAACGTCAACTCTGAACACCACACTTCCCCTTTGAGAAGTATGGAACTTGAAATTTAAATAAAGCGCTCAAATTTGTTTATCCTCTACCCCTTGATGTAAGGAAGCCCCCCGAAGTACTTCGGAGAGTATCGATACCAATTCGCGGTAGAATGCCATACACTCTGAGAACTCGCACTTCTCAGTGTGTATAACGGTGTGAGAACCAGAAGCCCTCACTCCCCAACGACCTGCACTATAACGCGCCTGTGCCTCGGCCTGACGTCCAGCTCGACGAAGAAAATCTGCTGCCAGGTTCCGCGAACGAGCCGGCCGTTGATTACAGGAAAGCACTCGCTCGCGCCGAGAAGGGTCGCGCGCAGGTGGCTGTGGGCGTTGTCGTCTATCCTGTCGTGGAGGTAGCCGGCACCTTTTGGTATCAGCTCTCTCAACGTCCTCTTGAAGTCCTCCAGAAGGCCCGGCTCGTGCTCTATCGTGACTATCGCGCCGGTAGCGCCTGGAACGAAGACCAGAACGTGCCCGTTCTGGATTCCGCTCTCCTCGACGACCCTCTCAACCTCGGCCGTTATGTCCACGAGGTCAATCTCGCCCCTTGTTGAAAAGCGGAGCTCCTTGCTGTAAATCATCCCATCACCTCCAGTATTTTCTTAACCTTGTCCACGACGTCGAGGGGGTCGCTACCGAAGATGTAGACGAGTGGCTCAATCCCCTCTCCGCCCTCGTCGAGGACTGCGTCGAGCTTGTTATCTTCAAAAAGCGCCGAGATTACCGTTATAGCATCTTCATCGCTCAGCCCGCCGGTTTTTACTTTTTTGAACTTGAGACCGGACTTTTTGATTGCTTCTTCCACTGACTTATCAAGGCGCAGGTTGAGGACGCTTCTGACCTCGGGGTTCTTTTTTGAGACGGCGAGGATTAGAGATGCCGTGAATCTGCTCGCTCCAAACTCCGGTGGGAGAGCGTAGGGCCGACCTTTGACAAGCGTAATCCTTCCGGGAATTGCGATTACCTCTTCCGGAGTCCTGGCATTCGCTGGGGCGTAGGCCAGGTTGCTCCTGACCTCTGGTATAAGCTTTGAGAACCCGGGAAGGGAGAGCAGTTCCCTAACGGCTATTTTGGTCTCCTCAAGGTAGTGAAGTTCCGATGAAGTTGAGAACATGGACCTGCAGGCAGATTCGCTTATCCCGGCGTAGGCGGAGTAATGCCTGCAGAGTTTGCCCGATGAGAACAGCTCGAAGAGCCTTCTCGAAGTGAAAACTATCACCTCCTCCCTTGAGGCCCCCGAGAGTATGAGCCTCGCTATCTGCTCGGCAACTGGGTTCAGCAGCTCCCTGACCTCTGGGGACGGCTTTTTGTAGTTCCCGCTGAGGTATTTGCTCACCATCGCCTGCGTTATCCCTAGGTAGCCGGCTATCTTCGACTGTCTAAGGCCCTCGCGGTAGAGAACCTCCGATATCCTTGCCCTCAGATAGGGCATCAGTTCCTCCGCGATGTAAACGCTCGGCGTCTTCATAGCACCACCCTAAAACCGGGTTATTGAAAGTTTGAACTCGAGCTTAAATCATTGTCTCAACAAATACTTGTTAAAAAAGACTTAAAAACCCATCGATTTTTACACCGGAAGGGCTTCTATGGAGTGGAAAGGACGGGACGTTGTGAGCATAAGGGACTTCTCGAAGGAGGACATCGAGTTTGTTTTGAAGGTTGCCGAGAGGCTCGAGGAGGAACTTAACGAGAAGGGCTCGCTCGACTACGCGCGTGGAAAAATCCTGGCAACCCTTTTCTTCGAGCCGTCAACGAGAACCCGCCTGAGCTTCGAGAGCGCGATGCACAGGCTCGGCGGCTCGGTGATAGGCTTCTCCTCGGCCTCGAGCACGAGCGTCAAGAAGGGCGAAAGCCTGGCCGACACGATAAGAACCGTTGAGCAGTACAGCGACGTTATCGTCATAAGGCACCCGATGGAAGGTGCCGCCCGGCTGGCGGCGGAGGTTGCAGAGGTTCCGGTCATCAACGCCGGCGACGGGAGCAACCAGCACCCGACCCAAACCCTGCTCGACCTCTACACGATAAAGCGCGCCTTCGGAAGGATTGACGGCCTCAAGATTGGCCTGCTCGGCGACCTCAAGTACGGAAGAACCGTTCACAGCCTTGCGGAGGCCTTAGCGTTCTACGACGTCGAGCTGTACCTGATATCGCCGGAGCTTTTGAGGATGCCGAAGCACATCGTCGAGGAGCTGAAGGTGAGGGGCGTTAGGGTTTACGAGACGACCGACCTTGAGGGCGCGATTCCAGAGCTTGACGTGCTCTACGTAACGAGAATTCAGCGCGAGCGCTTCCCGGACGAGGAAGAGTACCTGAAGGTCAAGGGCAGCTATCAGGTGAACTGCAAGCTTTTGAAGAACGCCAAGGAAACGCTCAAAGTCATGCACCCGCTCCCGAGGGTTGACGAGATTCACCCGGAAGTCGATAAGAGCGAGCACGCGCTCTACTTCCGTCAGGTCTTCTCAGGAGTACCGGTTAGAATGGCTCTCCTGGGCCTAACACTGGGGGTGCTCTGAAATGCCCGAGCTGAAGGTTGAGGTAATCCCCGAGGGGACGGTAATAGACCACATACCGGCCGGAAAGTGGCTCAAGGTCATCGAAATCCTCGGCCTGACTAAGCCGAACGGAGGGACTTTGCTGATAGCCTCGAACGTCCCCAGCAAAAAGCTCGGCAGGAAGGACATCGTAAAGGTCGAGGGGAGGTATTTGAGCGAGGAAGAGGTGAACAAGATTGCGCTCATAGCCCCGAACGCGACCGTGAACATAGTCAAGGACTACAAGATTGCCGAGAAGTTCAAGGTCTCGATTCCGGACGAGATAGTGGGAATCCTCCGCTGTCCGAACCCCAACTGCGTTAGCAACCACGAGTACGTGAGGCCGAAGTTCCACGTCGTCTCAAAGGAGCCACTCAAGCTCCGCTGTCACTACTGCGAGAGAACGATTGAGGGGGAAGAAATACTGAAGAACCTCTAACCCTTTTCCCAAACCTTTTCTGCGCTCGGTCCGAGGTACGGAACCCTCCTTAAAACCGGAACCACAACCGCGAGGCTCAGGAATACGTCTATTATGCTCTGAACTGCGTTGGGCAGGCCTATTGCCACCCAGAAGGGAACGTGGGTCCACCTCTCAACGGCCTGGACAACCTGCTCCCTCGGAAGGCCGAGCCATATAGGGAGCGCCACGTAGTAGTTGAGGGCGAGCATCAGGGGAACCCTTATTGCAACGCCGACGATGTACGCGACGACACCGAAGATGAACAACCTGCGGGGGTTTCTGAAGTCGAGGCCGACCGTTCTCCTCGCGAACTCAAGGCCGAGTATCACGGGAAAGGTTGCCGTTACCTTCATCATTGCCCCAAGCCAGCTCGCTGATGAAACCACGGTGAGGCCTACGAAGAGCAGACCGAGGGCAAAAACGCCTCCCCAGAAGCCGAGGAGGAAGTAGACAACGACAATCGGAACCGCAACGAGGTCGATTTTCATCCCCCATACTGTTGGGAAGTCTATCGGGGCGACGTCGAGAAGGAGCGCGAGACCGAGCATTACACCTGAAATCGCTATCTCCCTTGCTCCGATTTTCACCCTCACCACCGACCCAAGTTTGTTCCACAATTTTAAAATCTTTGTTCCAAAAAAGGAACAATCTTCTTAAAAGCTCCCATGAGAAGGGAGGCCGATGTTCACCCCCGAGGCGATATCCAGGCTGGTTCGGGAGATAAGGCTTGAGCACGGCCTTCCGGAGAGTCCCTTCAGGATAGACGAGGTTCGCTACGACCCGGAGGGGGGCAAGCTCTTCATAATAGCCCACGACAGAACCGATAAAAGCGTTGTAATCGGCAACAGTCTCGTCATCGGAAAGCTACGCGAGAGGCTCGGGGTCAGGCAGGTTACCGTCTATTCAAACCTCGACCTTGAGACAAAGCGGAGAAAGCTGGACGAGGCCGAAAAGCTTCTTCCCAAAGAGCTTGAGTTCCTAACGCCGATAGTCGAGGCGGAAAGGAGATTCCCGCCGAGGGAGTGGCCCGAAGTTACGGGAAACCTGAAAACGCTCGTCTTCCTGAGCTTCTCCGCCAAACCGCTTCTCGGCTTTGCCAAAGCCCTCAAGCTCCCCTACGGGGCAATCGGGCTGAGGCACACCTATCCAAGGCTCGAGTACGAGGCCGTTGAAGGGGACCTTAGGGAGCTGTTCTTCCCAAATGAGGACAAGCTTGTGAGAATCGCTAGGGAAAGGGGTGCAAAGCTTGTCTTAGCGGATTTCCCATTCCCGCTGGGCGAGAAGGATGGAGTTTACCTCCTCAACCCCTTCAGACTTCTCCACATCGGCTTCTTCGAGCTGAAATATCTTTTTGGCTTCGAGTTTCCCACGATGGTCGATAAAGAAGCTCTTTTGGAGTTCGTCGCCAAACTCACCTACGATGGCCTCATGGAGTCCACGGATGGGGCCAAGGTTGTATGGCGCTACTGGAGGCGGAGGAGATGATAATCGGGGTCGTTGGAAAGATTGCCGCCGGAAAAACTACCGTTGCCAAGTTCTTCGAGGAGAAGGGATTCTGCAGGGTTTCCTGCAGTGAGCCGCTGATTGACCTGCTGACCCACAACGTTTCCGACTACTCTTGGATTCCAGAACTGCCAGAGAAGGCAGAGCCGACGCGCGAGAAACTCATAGAGTTCGGAAAGTACCTCAAGGACAAATACGGCGGGGACATCTTAATTCGCCTCGCCGTTGACAAGAAGAGGAACTGCAAGAACATCGTCATAGACGGCGTCCGCTCGCGGGAGGAAATCGAGGCGATAAAGAGGCTCGGTGGGAAGGTCATCTACGTCGAGGCAAGGCCTGAGATAAGGTTCGAGCGCCTGATGAGGAGAAAAGCTGAGAAGGACAGGGACATCAAGAGCTTCGAGGACTTCAAGGAGATGGACGACGCAGAGGAGAGGCTCTACCACACGAGCGAGCTTAAGGACCTAGCTGACTACGTCATAGTCAACGAGGGAACCCTTGAGGAGCTGAGGGAGAAGGTGGAGCGGATTATCGAGGAGCTGAGCAAGGCTTAAAGAGAGTTGAGAGTGAGGGAAGTTAGTGGGAACATGGGCGAGATAGTCGTGAGGATACCCGACGAGATTGAGAAATACCTAACCCCAGCCCTCAGGAAGAGGATAGAGCTCGAGGCCATCAAGGAAATCGAGGAAAGAATACGAAAGGCCAGCAGGTTCATCGAACTGGCCAAAAAGAGCGAGTTACGTGAAGAGGATGCCGAGAAGCTCGCCGAAGAACTCAAGAGAGACCTCGCAAAGAGGTATGGGGTAGTTTAGATGGAGGCAGTTCTCGACTTCAACCTCGTCTTCTCAGCCCTCCACAGCAGGGGCAAGGTACACTTGATTTTCGCGTGGAATTACGTGGTAAGGAAAGTGGAGTTTCTCGTTCCTGAGTTCTTCTGGAGAGAAATCGACGAGAAATGGAACAGAATTCTCAGTCTCACAAAACTCGAGGAAGATGAACTCCTTGAGATGCTCGACCGTCCCTAAAGAGGAGCTGAGGCCTTATTTGCCCGGGGCAAGGGAGATAACGCCCGACCCAAAGGACGTGCCCTACGTAGCGTTTGCTTTGGCTTTCAACGTTCCACTTGCAACGGGGGACAAAGCACTGAGGAAAGGACTAAAGGGAGCGAGGTTCAAGTAATCACGCCCAACGACCTCGCAAAAATCGTGCTGGGTGAGTGAGATGAACCTCCTGATAGTAGCCCCCTGCCTGTTGAGTCCGTTCTACGTTTACAGAGGCCCCAAGGAGAAGGAATACCTGACGGCAAAAGAGCTGAGGAAGCTGATTGGAGAACTCGGCGAGGAATGGCAGGTTCTTACCTACCCCTGCCCCGAGTTCGAGCTGATCGGCTGGCCGAGGCCCCCGATGGGAAGGGAGAGCTTTGAGAGACTCGGCATGCGCGAGAGGGTTCAGGTCATAGCGGACTTCATAGGGAGGGTTCTGACTGAAGAGAAGCCGGAGCGGGTGGTCTTCATCGGCGTTAAAGGCTCCCCAACCTGTGGTGTCTTCCACACGACCTCGAACGACCCTAATTCCTTTGACTACGGCCTGATTCCGGCGTTCTTCTACATGGACAAGGAAAAGAGGCTTGAGGAGAGCAGGAAAGTCGTTGAGAAATTTGGTTTTGAGGTTAAGGAAGGACCAGGACTGCTCTTTGAGGAGCTCATGGAGCGCTTCCCGGAGGCGGAGTTTTTAGAGTTCGACAAGGACGACGTTGAGGAGAGCGTTAAAAGGCTTGAAAAAGCTTTAAAATCCTAAAGGGCCACCAGAATCGCGCCGATAACTATGAGGAGCGCGCCGACCGCTGTTTTCACGTCCATCCTGCTCCCGAGGATGAGCCACGAGAGGAAGATTGCCAGCGCGATGCTCGTCTTGTCTATTGCAACTACAGCGGGAACACGGCCGGCTTTAACGGCCATGAAGTAGAAGAGCCACGAGAGCGCGCCCGCTATCCCTGAAAGCGCTATGAATAATAGCGCCCTTCCGCTCAGCGGTTCCCGAGTTACACCGCTCACGAGGGCGACGCCGACGAGGAAGACCGCCATTATGACGGCCCTCACAGCGGTCGCGAGCGTTGGATTGACGTCCCTGAGGCCGATTTTTCCAAAGATTGGAACGAGGGAAGCGAAGAACGCCGCGAGGATGGCGTAGATGATGTAGGTTTTCATCTCAAGCCCT
>NZ_JAMONU010000136.1 GCF_027066465.1 Thermococcus sp. | reverse complement strand
AAGGAACTGCTAACCTTCGACATGAGCAGGGGGAGCGAGGCACTGGCGGAGTTCATAGGCTCGTTGGAAGTGGACTACCTGATAGCGGGCGACGTTCTCCTAGAGGACCACCTGAGGTGGATTGAGCGCCTTGCTGAAGAGGCTGGAGTTAAGCCCCTCGAACCGCTCTGGGGACGGAACACGAGGAAACTCGCCGAGGAAATCCTGAAAGCTGGCTTTGAGTACGCGATAATAGCCGTGAACAGAGAGAAGCTCGGCAAAGAGTGGCTCGGCTACACCTTCCGCTCAGTCGCCGACCTAGAGCTTTTCCTCGAGAGGAATCCCGGCGTTGACCCGGTCGGCGAGTTCGCGGAGTTCCACACCGTCGTTTTAGCGTCCCCGCTCTTTGAAGGACGTTTTGCTCTTGAAATCATCTCGACAGAGGAGAGCGAGAGGTATCACTGGGTTAGGTTCGAGCTAAGAGAAAGGAGAAAAGGTAAATATGGGCTGGGCTAAAATATTGTGGGTGATAGAATGGGTGAGATAGTGCTCAGGATAACCGTCCCTAAGGGCTGGAGTGAGGAGATGAGAAAAGCCCTAGAGCGAAGGCTCCTCGTGGACGTTGCGAGGGAGCTCCAGAAGAGAGTTGAAGAGGCGAAGCGGTTCGAGGAAATCGTGAGGAGCATCAAGATAGAGGACGAAGAAGAGGCCAAGGGGCTTGAAGACGAGATTGCGAGGGAGATAGCCAGGCGCTACGGAGTGGTCTGAATGGAGGTCGTGCTGGACTACAACGTCGTTTTTTCGGCCCTTTACAACAGAGGAGTTGCCTACAAACTTTTCATGCTGAACCACGTGACGAGGGACGTTGAATTTTTAGTTCCGGGCTACTTCTGGGAAGAAGTCGAAAGAAAAAAAGACCGTCTCGCCAGATTAACTCGCCTAACGGAGGAGGACTTCGAATTCATTCTCAGAATTATCAAGTCCCAGACGATAACGATGCCGGAGCACGTTGTTAAGGGGGGCATAGAAGAGGCACTCTCCCTCTCTCCCGACCAAAAAGACGTCCCTTACGTTGCTCTTGCCCTCGCCCTTAATCTTCCACTTGTTACGGGTGATTTAAAGCTGAAAAACGCAATCAAAGATAGAATCGTCGTCTATTCCCCGTCAGAACTGTTAAAGCTCATGGGTGGCTCAATATGACCCCCGAAGAACTCCTTTCTAAGCTTGAATCCAAAGGCGTAACCCTCGAAAAGATGCTCGAAACCGCTTTAGAGCTGTACATTGGTGAGGAGCGCGAGAAAATCCGGGAAAGGTTAAGGGAGCTGATGCTAAAGTATCTCCGGGATATCAACGTCCAGGCACTGCTCCTTTCGGCGCTTCTCCTCGAGGAGAACTTCAAAGTTGAGGGCGACCCCGTGAATCTTGTGGCCGACGAGCTCATCGGCATAAACATCGCCGAGCTTATAGGCGGGAAGATGGCGCTCTTCAACTTCTTCTACTACGACACCAGAAAGCCCGGCATCCTTGCGGAGCTTCCCCCTTTCCTAGATGACGCGATAGGTGGGTTTATAGCGGGGTGCATGACTAAGCTCTTTGAGGGGGATTGGTATGAGGGAAGTT
Organism: Thermococcus sp.; assembly: GCF_027066465.1. Lineage (GTDB taxonomy): Archaea > Methanobacteriota_B > Thermococci > Thermococcales > Thermococcaceae > Thermococcus. The sequence continues at coordinate 107 of NZ_JAMONU010000136.1, read as the reverse complement.
GAAACCCGAAAGTGTCCGCTCTGCGGAGGGACGATGGTCAAGAGCGGAACAAAGCGCGGCGGCTACGCCCGATACTTCTGGAAGCCTCCATGGAAGAGCCGGACCAC
>NZ_JAMONU010000135.1 GCF_027066465.1 Thermococcus sp. | reverse complement strand
AGGAGTGCTCATGTTCGTCGGTCAGAGGAAGTACGAGAGCATAAAGAGGTTTAAGCAGCCCCGCGTGTGGAGGAACGAGTGGGTGCCCAACGAGATAGGTGCGTCGCCGATATTCCACTGGCGCGCAATAGAGGTGTGGCTCTACATCTTCAGCAGGAATCTTCCCTACAACCCGCTCTACGAGAGGGGTTTCGACAGGATAGGCTGTTTCCTCTGCCCGAGCGCTTCATTAGCAGAATTCGAGAGGCTCAAGAAGGAAAAGCCCGAGCTCTGGGAGAAGTGGCGGAAATCTTTAGAGCACTGGAGGAAGCGCTTCGGTCTTCCGGAGGAGTGGATTACCTACGGCTTCTGGCGCTGGAAGAAGCTTAGCAAAGGTGAGAAGGCCATAGCTAGGAAGCTCGGCGTTGATATTCCCGAGGAGCGCTCCTGGGAGCCGGTTAAGGTCAAAATTGAGGAGACAAGTGAGGGCTACAAGCTGGAGTTCAACACGGTTCTCAACAAAAAGCGCCTCCTGCAGGTTGCACCGATACTCGGAGAGGTGAGCGTTGAAGGGGATGTGGTAAGGGCTGGCGAGGTCGAGTTCTTTACCGGGACGAGGAAAGCAAAGGCCCCGGACGAGAAGGAAGCGGTCAGCGCCTACCACCTCGTCAAGAGGGCCTACGAGTGCGTTGGCTGTGGCGTCTGCGTCGGCAAGTGTCCAGAAGGGGCCCTAAGCATAGACCCAAGGAGCAAAAAGATAGTGGTAAACTACGAGCTCTGTACGCACTGCAGGGAGTGCATGGAGGTCTGCCCGCTGTTGAAGATTAAGAACCCCAAGGAGGGGAGCCAGCTTTAGATAAAACATTTTTACACTTTTAAAAGTAAATTTAAAACAATGTATATTTGATGTACATCAATACAATCAAACCGTAAAGATTAAATACTTTGAAATCTTACATCAAAGTGACCACCCTTTGGGGGGGCGAATGCGACAGAAAATGGCATGGTTTATGGCCCTGCTGTTGGTTGCGGCCATGTTCCAAGGAGTGAGCGCCACCAGCTACACCAAACAACATGAAGTCAATACATACACGGTGTACGTAAACGGCCAGAAAATTCCGGTGATTGTAAGGAATGGCATGATACAGATACCTAGCACTCCCGGGATTGATAGAAAAGAGGTTTTCATGGCAGTTAACAGATACTTCTCTTTAAAGCATAAGCTATCACCAGAAACATCAAGTCAGTGGACTGGATCGAACTCTGATTATGAACAGAGAAAGGCATTCAGCATACCCCATCAGGGTGACGTTTATATTTCTGCATATGCCTACTTAACCATAGAGAAGGACCAGTTTTCAGTAGTTGCAGTAGGTGGGTATTCTTCAGCAGCCTGCTGGATACAGCCATATGACTACTGGTGGTCCCAGGATTATCCTGCAGAAGATTTGACTCTCAGCGTTAACTTGAGGTTCGGTACTGCCAGTGGCTCTGTTTATATTTCAGTTCCACCGGGAGTAGGTTTCTCAGCGACCTCTGAGGGAGCAGAGTATAGCGTAACCCTCCATAATACGGATTATGCCGGGGTAGACTTTGACAACATACAAGCAAGCTCAACCTTTGGTGTATATAGTGTAGCAGATCACACTACGGGAGCGTTTTACTTTGGGGAAGTGGGTCACAACACACTGTATATTGAAGGTGCCAATGTGTACAAGCAAAGAGGGTGATGCTAAGGTGAGAAAGGCCTTAACCCTCTGCTTTACCTTTTTTATAATATTCATTCTGGCAGTCGGAGTATATTTCAAAACGCCTACACACCCTTTAAACCAAAGTGTGAACCAAGTGATTAAGCCGGATCGTTCTACAAATCGCTTGTTATGTATTCCAAAACCGTTGAATTTATCAACGTTTCTTGGTCGAGAGTGGATTAACTACACCTCCAAAAGACTGCACCTCGCTGAATGCCCGGATGGGGGCTTTACGGAAATTGATGACACAATAACCCCGGACATTGTTTCAACATATTACTTTGTAGCGGCACTAAAGAGTATTAATCAAACCCCACACAACAGACTTCAGACTATAAAATGGCTTCATGAGAATGAGGGAAATCTTTTTGAAAACACGACAAGTGATTATACTGCCGACGTCTTTCCCAAATTTTGGATAGTCTATTATGGTGTTATGACTCTGGCTATGCTGAATTCTTCACCAGAAAATTCGAATAGGATTATAAGATTCATACTGGGCACAGAACGGGAAAACGGCTCTTTTATTTATAGTGGCATGGACTTTACCCTTCAAGCTGTTGAACTCCTTCATGTTCTTGGATACAATTTAAGCAATCTCAACAAAACTAGGGATTACTGCATCGGTCAGTTTGAAAACCTGACAGTGCCAAACGGATATGTTGGTCTCCAGTTTATGAGCTTTCTCTTTAACTTTCCCTATTATACAAAGTGCCTAAAATTATTAGGTGTCAACTATACGAAATTAAAAGGATACCACCAAGACATCTTGTTCATACAAAACCTTTCCAGACACATAAAGACAATAATAAGCTATCGGCCACCGCTTTTTATCATAGCTCACGTAGCCCAACTACTTAGGGAGTACCACCTACTGAATAGCACTGTCTCCAATGAGATTTACAACTACGTTATTTCTCAGGAGTTACCCGATGGAGGGTTTAACCTCTTCGGAAAGGACTACGGGGAGTTCCAGGGGACATATTATGCCGTAAAAACAATAGTAGCGGTCGGCAAAAAACCCGACAAAAAGACGATAAGCTTCATACACAGCTGGGAGAGCCCCCTTGGAGGATTCGGTTTTCCAGTTCAAAATACCTGCGGGCCAATAGGAACATACATGGCTGTTTACGTTGCCAAGAAAATCGGAATGCCTCTTAACAGAACCAGATTGGAGAAATACTTAGAGAATGCCCTTCGCAACAGGTGGCCATACAATCAGAACAACCCAACTCCTCTGTACTACGTCTACCTCACCTACAAAGAGCTAAACCTAACCTTCAGTCCAGACGACATGAGATACTTAAGAAACGAGACCATCAGACTTATGGAGTGGTATCTAACCCACAAGAGACAAGACATCCTAATGGATACGGGCTGGATATCCCTAATAGAACTTGGAAACTCAATAGGAGTTAAACTTGACCCAAGTACCAGGTCGGGGTTAATTAAGGAGATACTCTCCAAGAAGAACAGTGATGGAACGTTTGGAATCGAGAACGGAACTGGAGTAACCCTCTACCAGACAACAAATGCAGTAATGCTCCTCCATGCCCTTGGGTACAACTACAACGACACTGATACAGTTCAGTATCTCTTGAGAACAATGCACGATGGGGGATGGGGTTATCCAGACCTCTACAATACCTATGAGGCTGTAGAGGCATTGGTCTATATGGGTCACTGCCCAGATAACGTCCAGAGTCTGATAAGTTTTGTTCACTCATTAAAGTACAAATACGGGGGTTTTCTGTTTTACAGGGGGGCAAAGTACTATGGTGGACTACAGGAGACTTATTTTGCTCTCAGAATCTTGGAGCTGATAGGGGCCATTAATTAGGCACCTTTATAAGCCCCTTCCCTTTTTCCATTCCGGTGAGAGACATGGAGGAGTACTTCATCTGCCCCGAGTGCGGTAGCGATGACGTCGAGGTCATCAAGGAGCGCGGGAGGGAGCTTACCCTTCGCTGTAACGAGTGCGGCAACGTCTGGCACGTAACGCTTCCGAAGCTCGTCAGGGTCCCGCTCATCGTCAGCAAGCACGAGGTTAGTTTTAGGAGCGAAGCGGAGCTTCCAGAGGGTGAGGAGATTAGAGTTGGCGACATCGTCGAGACCGAGAAGGACGAGGTAAGGATTACCGGAATAGAGCTGGAAGGGGGGAAGAGGGCAAGTAAGGCAAAGGTCGGCGAGATTAAAACCCTGTGGGGCGAGAGCCTGACGTATCCAAAGGTCATCAAGGTGTCGGTTTACATGCCGAAGGGAATTACCCAGTCCTTCCGCGTCAAGGTTCCCCGCGATGAGGAGTTCGTCGTCGGTGAGGTGGTAGAAGTAGGAGGCTACACCTTCAGGATTGAGAAGATTAAGACCGAGCGGAAGATGCTTCACCACGGGAAAGCCAAAGCCGACGAGATAGTCGCCCTCATGGGCCACCACATTCCCAGGGCGAGGGCTAAGAGAAGCCTCGAGCTTTACATGGGCTATGAGGAGGAGAACAGGGCTGATGGATGACGAACTTGGCCGCTTCCGAGCCTCTCGTCTTTGAATTTTTGACTTATTACCCCGCACAAAGGTTATAAACGGGTCATATAATGATATCCAGGTGGGCTAAATGATACCAGTTGGAATAAAACCGCTTGACAGTGCTCTGGGAGGTGGTATTAAAGAGGGTTCAACGGTAGCTTTTATAGGCTCAATTGAGTATGACCACGTAATCTTAATGCATCAAACGGTTTTAAACGCCCTTAAAATGGGTAATAAGGTTCTTCTGGTCGATTTTCGACAGCCCCCTCACATGCTACTCGAAGAGCTGAGAAACCACGGCATTGATTACTCCCCATATATAGAAAACGGCTCCCTCCTGATTCTCGACGGGTATTCAAACCTTTACGGTCAGAGCGTTTACACGGGAAAGAACGTCCTTCCAAACCCCCTCGACCTCGGCATAACGACCGCTCTAATACGCGAGACAATAAGCAGAAACGGATTTGACCTGTTCGTAATAGATGACCTGACCTCCCACTACATCCTTCAGCCGAATCCAAAGTCGTATGTAAAGGCAACGGTCAGACTTGTAAACTCCGTGAAGTTTGCGGGGGTTGGTGTTCTCGCCGCTGCGTGTTCGGACGTTTTTACGCGCTCTGATTTGACGGCCATTCTGATACCCTTCGGATATATAATCGAGACTTCGGAGGGTATGTTGAGACTTAAACGCTCTCCGTATCCCGTTTATATTCCCGAACCCGTGTTCCGATACGTTAGAACCCGCGAGGGCATAATCTCGACCAGGGAGTACTACTCACGCTTCGAGGGCCTGAAGAACCGCCTTAAGATGGACGAGAAGGGAAGGATTATGCTCGACAACCTGCGGGTTCAGATAGTGGATGAGTACTCCGAACGTGCTTTAATAGAGACTGTCTACGACTTTCTTGGACCAAAAGAGGGCGAAACGTTTCTGTACAGCTGGGGGAAGAAGCAGTATGCCGGCCACAGGAGGCTCTCCAAGAGGTATTCCCCTGACCTAAGGGATGCTCTCGAGGATATATTCTCGGTAACAGAGGCAAGCGGCGGTGGAAGGTTAGAAATAGTGGAGTTGTCAAACGATAGAATAATAGTGAGGGGAACAAACCTGTTTCCGGAGGGAAAAGGGTATCTCTATCCGCTTCACGTTCACTACGCCGGCTCCGTTGCACAGTTTCTCACGGAGCTGACGGGGAATAAGTGGGAGGGCAAGGAAACCAAGTGCGAGGCGATGGGAGCCGACTACTGCGAGTTCGTCTTCGAGAGGAAGTAGCGAAACCCTTTTAAATTCTCACCCAAACTCCCCTCGCAAAACCGGATGAACGATGAGGTTTCGGAGGGATGAAAGATGGCGAAGCCGAGCTACGTGAAGTTTGAGGTTCCCCAGGAGCTTGCCGAGAAGGCCCTTGAGGCCGTTGAGATAGCCAGGGACACCGGAAGGATAAGGAAGGGCACCAACGAGACCACCAAGGCCGTCGAGAGGGGTCAGGCCAAGCTCGTTATAATTGCCGAGGACGTTGACCCCGAGGAGATAGTTGCCCACCTTCCGCCGCTCTGTGAGGAGAAGGAGATTCCGTACATCTACGTTCCGAGCAAGAAGGAACTCGGTGCCGCCGCTGGAATCGAAGTTGCCGCGGCGAGCGTTGCAATCATCGAGCCCGGCAAGGCCCGCGAGCTTGTTGAGGAGATTGCCACGAAGGTTAGGGAGCTCATGAAGTGAGCTCCTTTTCCTTCCTTATCACGAAAGGTTTAAGGCTCATCCCGCGAGTCTTCACGAGGTGTGAGTTATGAGCGACGAAGGCTACCCCGCCGAGGTTATCGAAATCGTTGGAAGAACCGGCGTCACCGGTGGCGTTACCCAGGTCAAGGTCAGAATCCTCGAGGGGCGCGACAAGGGTCGCGTCATCAGGAGAAACGTTAAGGGTCCCGTTCGCGTCGGCGACATAGTCATCCTCAGGGAGACTGAAAGAGAGGCGAGAGAAATCAGGAGGAGGCGTTGAAGATGGCCCGCTGGAACGTCTGCTCCTACTGCGGGAGGGAGTTCGAGCCGGGAACTGGAAAAATGTTCGTCAGAAACGACGGCAGAGTGCTATTCTTCTGCTCCAGCAAGTGCGAGAAGCTCTACTTCATGGGACGTAATCCAAGAAAGCTCAAGTGGACCAAGGCCTTCCAAGAAGCAAGACTTCAGAGGGCCAAAAGGGAGTGATTTCTTTCTTTTCTTAGTAATTTTAGTTCAATGAATGCTTCTGCAAATCCTTAATTTTGATAGGGCGAAACGCTTAAATACTACAAGTCAGTTAATTTTACCTGACAACCCCGTTGGGGGGGGTCGGATGCGACAGAAAGTGGTATGGTTCGTACTCGGAGTCTTGGTTGGAAGCTTGTTCTTTGCTTCGGCGTATCCAACCGGAAACAACATTCAGTACGTTGCTCCAGCAGTTCAGAAGCTTCCAGGGAGTGACTACACAACCCTTCTCCTCTACACGCCCAATGGCCTTCCGCTGAACGTTAAGGAAATCCAGAGAGCCGTTCAGGAGTTCGTCTTGAAGAGCGCTCCAAACGCCAAGTGGCACGCCTATGCTGTTCCAGAACTGCCAAAGGACGCTGTCTTAACGGGCTATGGAATAAAGGTAACAAAGGACGGCAGGGTTAACGTTCTCGTTCTGGCAACGAGGAAGGGCGTTCCCGTTCAGGTTACAAGCATCAGGAGCGAACTAATGAAGTGGAGCACGAAGAAGCCGGAGTTTCAGGAGGACATACCGCTCGGTGAAAAAATTGGAGTTCCAGAGGGCTGGAGAGTGAAGACCGTTGACAGCAGTGGAAACGTGAGGACTTATACCGGTGAGAGTGAGCCGTACTGGCACAACTTTGGGAAACAGGAGCTTCGATACGATGCCCCACCGTATGGAAAGCTCTACGCTGAATTCTACATGTGGGGCCTGTGGAATGACAATGATCCAAGAACAGAAACATTTGCCTGCACCAAAGATAGCGCGGGCCACGGCATATACCGGGTAACCCCAGGAATCCTACTAAAAAGACATGGTGTCAGTGGATATAAGGAATATAGAATACGAAAAGTCGAAATAACTCATGATTGGGGTGTTGACCCGGCTCTTAAAGGAGAGTTGGACGATATGGCTCCAGTTGGAATTATCAATCAATACCAAACAGTACCGATAAACGTCGGGCCGGTCTCGTATCCCCTTGCAGTTGGAGGTTACAAAGTTTACGGAGATTCCATTGACCCTCCGGCAATATGGACTATAGACACTTTAGGCACCGGAGGAACATACACCGAAACATCAGAACATACTGTAGGAATCATGGTTGCATCCAGCGGAGATGTTTTGGAGAACGTTCTTCACGATGGGAACTGGCATGCGGTCATTAACGTAAAACTATGGGCTGAGTTTTCAGGAAATGAACACTTGATACCAACAGACATTCACCACGAGTGGACAGCTATGACTTGGTACGTTAAGGTTGGCTGATTTTCTCTTTTCTTTCCTTTCCAAAAAACCTATTAACCGCGCGTCCCATTTACGGTCGGTGTTGCCGATGGCCGAGGAGCAGATAGAGAGAACGCTCGTTATTCTGAAGCCGGACGCCGTTGTCCGTGGGCTGATGGGCGAAATAATAAGCCGTTTTGAGAAGAGGGGCCTCAAGATAGTGGGAATGAAGATGATATGGATTGACCGCGAGCTCGCGGAGAAGCACTACGAGGAGCACAGGGGCAAGCCATTCTTCAACGCCCTCATAGACTACATCACCAAAGCCCCGAGCGTTGTAATGGTCGTGGAAGGGAGATACGCCATAAGCGTCGTCAGGAAGATGGCCGGCGCCACCGACCCGAAGGACGCGGAGCCGGGGAGCATAAGGGGCGACTACGGCCTCGACGTCGGTGATGCGATATACAACGTTATCCACGCCTCCGACAGTCCGGAGAGTGCGGAGAGGGAGATTAAGCTGTACTTCAGCGAAGATGAACTCTTTGAGTACTGCAAGGCCGCAGACTGGTTCTACCACACCCACGCAAGGGCGAAGAAGGAGTATCTAGACGAGATTAGTTGTTCCGAGGAGTAACTCTGTTCTCTCCATTTTTCTAACATTCCAAACCCTTTAAAAGGCCAGCCATGAGTTATGCTCAGGTGATGAAGATGGCAAAGAGGATTAGACAGCCCATCATAGCGGTCCTCGGTCACGTT
>NZ_JAMONU010000134.1 GCF_027066465.1 Thermococcus sp. | reverse complement strand
TTGTGTGGAGTATCGAGCGGTCAACGGCGGTTCTAACGTCCCTCCAAGTTCTGACGTCGTAGCAGGGAACCAAATCAACGCCCACCCCCCTGTATCTCGCCCGGACGTATGGGTGCTCCGCGTAGGCTATCTCGTGGGAGTCGAGCTTCTCCGCTATGGCTTTTCCGAGTTCCAGGCCTTTCTCCCTCAGCTCCTCAAGGGGGGTTTCGAGTGGGAAGGCCAGGAACAGGTCAACGTCGTGGTCTCCAGCTAAATAGGTGTCCTTCGCGAGCGAGCCGACGAAGTAGGGCCTGACGTCGAGGCCGAGTTCGTTTATCTCTTCCTCAGTTATAGTTCTCAGCTCCTCCATGAGGGCCTCGACGAAGGCCCTCTCTTCATCACTCGGCCTTATCCTCCGGAGGACTTCGCTGAGGACTTCTTCCATCTCCATTGCGCTCACTCCGCAAGCTCAAATCTCGCAACGGTCTCGTAAATCGGACCCTTTGGAGTAAGCGTGCTCTTCTTCAGCTCTATCGCATCAACCTCGAACTCTCCGAAGTCCTCGTTAGCCAAATCCTTCAGCGCCATCGCCAGCTCAACCTTGTCCCTCACGAACTTGACGCGCCCGATTGTTATGTGGGCCACGAAGTCCTTGTCCCTCTTGAAGCCGAGCCTTCTCATCTCGCGCTCGACGTCCTTCGCTATCGCCTTAATGCCTTCGTCGTTCTCGATTCCGGCCCATATCACCCTCACGTAGTTCGGGTTCGGGAAGACGCCGATTCCCTTGACGCGAACGCGGTGCTTTTTGTGCTTCCTCGCTATCTCCGCCAGGGCCTTCTTGACTTCCTCCGCTGTGGCCTCATCAATCTCGCCGAGGAACTTGAGCGTCACGTGGAAGTTCTCCCGCTCGACGAACTTTATTTTCGCTGACTTGCCGAACCTCTCCTGGGCCTTCAGGAGGTTGTCGCGAACCTCGTCGCTCACGTCTATCGCTATGAACGCCCTCATACCACCACCGAGAAAAGTTGGGGGGAGGGGTTAAAAGGAATTTGGAAAAAGCAAACTTCAACAAAGCTAGCTGTAGTCAGCTTCAACGTAGAGACCTATGGGAACGTTCACCTTTTCATAAGTTGTTATAAACCAGTGTTTCACCGGAATCTGCACCCTGTACTTGCTTTCCATGGCGTAGAAGGTTACATCGCTGGACAGTCCTTCGTTTTTAACGTGGCCGAGCATGACATAGCTTGAGTAGTCACTAACGCTGAATCCAATGGTTATTGTCGCGAACCACGGTGGAAGACTGCCCTTGGCTAGGGCATCTAATATTGCACCCACAGGAATTCCAACGCCGAAGCTGTGGCCGTCGCTCCCTTCGTAAATTTTTCCGTAGAACTCTGAAAGTGATACTGGGTTGTTTATTCCAACTGATATCCCCTTTGACTTTTTCATCCATTCACTTGGGAAATTGTAAGGAGGTTTTCCAAGTGTTAAGCCGCTCGCTATGTGTTCGACGTTTCCGCTTACTCTGTCTATTGTGAAGCTGTCTATCTTTGCGAAGTACCTCTCTTTGCCCGTTGGCGAGCAGGTTACCCGCCCAAGGGAGTCCCTCTCGCACATGTACTCCTTTTGATATATGTAGTGGACGGTTCCCTTAATCCAAACGTAACCCCATGAATATTGTTTTGGAACCGTTATGTCGTCTCCTCCTGCAAAGTAGTTGGTTATTGACCTCCCG
>NZ_JAMONU010000133.1 GCF_027066465.1 Thermococcus sp. | reverse complement strand
GACTATACCGGCTTTGGTCATGAACACGACGAGGAACAGGCCGTAGAACAGTCCCTTCTGAAGGGGTGAGGCCGTTGCGAGGGCCTGCTGAATAGCCGAATAGCTGAGGTTGTGAATGCTACCCGTCAGGACGCTCGCAAGGCCGAGGAGCAGGAACAGCGGGATGGTGTCGAAGAAGTGCATGGTTATGTAGTACTTGAAGCTCGCGTCGAGGTCCTTCTTCTCCTCCTTCCAGAATATCAGCACGAACGAGCTGAGGGTCATGAGCTCCCAGGAGAACACGAACCACTCGAGGTTGCTGACCGTAACGACGAGGGCCATCGAGCCTATGAAAGTGTTGTAGGCTACCGCATAGACCCAGCCCTTGCCCCTCTTCTCATGGTGGTCCATGTAGCCTATTGCGAATATTGCCGAGCCAAGGCTCACTATGCCCACTATGAACAGGAATATCGCGGAGAGTCCGTCTATGTGAACGGGAAGGCCGAAGACACTGCCGCTGACCGGGCCGTTGGTGTAGACGTAGTAAACCTGGTAGAGCAGCGCCAGCGCCCCGAGGAAGGCCATGAAGCTTGAGGCCTTGGTTGTGGCCCTATAATCCCTAAGGATGCCCGCAAAGGCTCCAATGATAAAGGCAATTATCGCGTATTCCAACGGCAGCATGATATCACCCCGCTATGAATCCTATTTTGCTGACGACGCTCAAAGTTATCCACGGCGAAACGGTTCCGGCTATTATCAGCACGAGCATTGCGAAGTACATGAGCTTGGTCGGGCTAACCGCTGGCTGCGGTGAAATCTCTGGGCCGAAGAATATCCTCCTGAACCACACCATCACGACGACGAGGAGTATCGCCGCCTCGAAGAGTATCAGCAACGGCAGGAGCCATGAGAACACACCGGGAGCGTGGGCGTTCGTCATGGTTTCATAGGCCTTGCTGAAGAACATTCCCAGGGGCAGGACACCCGCCAGACCGAACATCGCCAGGAACCAGCTGACGCTTACAGCGGGCAGGCTCTTTGCGAAGCCCTTTATCTTCGCCATGTTGGTTGTTCCGAGGGAGTATCCCATCGCTCCAGCCGTGAGGAACGCCAAAGCCTTCACGAAGGCGTGGTTGATGACCTGGTAGGTGGCAACCTGAAGTCCTATGGAGCTACCGTAGGCGGCGTAAGCCAGGGTCATGAAGCCGATGGCCGCCTGCCCTATCGTCGAGTAGGCTATGAGGGTCTTGAGGTCGCTCTGAATCGGGTAGTAGAACATCATCAGAACAACCATGAGGACTGAGAAGACTGCCAGTATGTAGAACAGGTCCTCGTACTTTCCGCCGAACTGTATGAACCTGAGCATGAGGAGTATTCCGAGTGAAACGACTGAAACGCTGTGGATTAGCGCCGAGACCGGAACTGGGCCCTTTGTGGACTTCGGGAGCCATGAATAGAAGAAGAACTGTGAACTCATTGCGAAGGCCGCAAAGGCTATGAGAACGAAGGCCGTGTGTTTGGCGGATTCGCTCACCGAGCCAAGCTTGTAGAGAGCCTGTCCGCTTCCGAGCACGAAGAAGGATATTATCATCAGGACTACCGCCAGGTTCAGGACGAGGTATGCCTTGAGGGAGTCGAGCGAGGCGTTTCCATATGTGTTGATTAGGTCATCGAGGGCTAGGGCAATTATCTCGAGGAACACTATGAACTGAACGAGGTTGGTTCCGTAGATGAAGACCATCGTGGAAGCAACGAGAACTCCAAGAAGGGCGAAGAACTTCCCCTTACCTTCCTTGAGGGGGTTCGCGGAGTGCTTCTCACTCATGTAGTCGATGGCGTACAGGCTCACGAGGAAGGCCACTATCATCGTCACGAGGCCCATTAGGACCGAGACCTCATCGACGATGACTCCAAATATTTCCCCGGCGTTTCCGTAGGTTAAGTAGGCAACGTGAAGCGTCTTCCCCAAGTCGCTCGTAAGATACTGGTATGCTCCCCATGCGTTGAACGCCAGGGAGACGCCGAAAATCACTGCCGCAAAGACCCCTGCACCCCTGCCTTCGCTCTTCCAAACCGCGAGCAACACGAAGGGGAGGAACATTGAAATCAGGAACGGAACGTAGTACACTCCCATCACCTCTCGTTTTTAACCCTTGGTTTTCTTCGCAAAAAAATAATGTCAGAGGACGATGTAGGCCTTCTCACCCTCCCCTTTCTCGGCCGAGCTCTTCAGGTTGGCCACTATCTTCCCTTCCCTGTTCCAGAGGACCTCGTTTATCTCACCGAACTTAAGGGCCTCAGTTGGGCAGGCCGAAACACACGCCGGGAGAAGGCCCTCCGCCCTCCTGTCGGCACAGAGGTCGCACTTGTCCATAATCTTGTTCTCCTCGTCGAGCTTTGGAATGCCGAACGGACAGGCAACGGCACACATGAGACAGCCGATACACTTGAGCGGGTCGAAGGCAACCGCTCCGTCCTCGTCCCTGAAGAGCGCCCCGGTTGGACAGACGTTGAGACAGGGAGCCTTCTCACAGTGGCGGCAGTTGAAGGGAACGGTGAAGAGGTCGGGGAACTCGAAAACCCTTATCCTTGCCTCGCCGTGCGTCATTTCACAGGCCACTTCACAGGCCTTACAGCCGATACAGCGCTTATAGTCGAGGAAAATCTTCTTGCTCATTCCAACCACCTCACTCCTCCACCTTCTTAACCCTGGCCGCGACGGCCTTCAGCTCGGCCATCTTGGTCTTCTCGTGGGTGACCTCGAGGGTCAGGAAGTTGATGTCCCAGTGGTTCGGCATCGCTATAACGCCTTCTCTGACGTGCTCCGTAACCTCAGCCCTTGCCAAAACGCTTCCGCGTCTTGTCTCGACCTTGACAAGGTCCCCGCTCTTTATGCCGTATCTTTCGGCGTCCTTCGGGTTAATCATGACGTACTCTTCAGGCCAGCGCTTCTGGAGGCTCGGGCTCTCAAAGGTCATCGTTCCCGTGTGCCACTGACCAACGAACCTGAAGTTGGTGAGCCAGAGCGGATACTCGTCGTCGGGCATCTCGGGCGGCTCGCGCCACTTCACCGGCTGGAGGTGAGCCTTTCCATCGGCCGTCTTGAAGCCGTTCTTGAAGAGAACCTTCGTTCCCTCGCCGGGCTCGGTGCACGGGAAGAAGCATCCCTCAGGGTGCTCCGCGAGGTATTCCGGCGTCGCCCCCTTGAAGACTGGGATGACGCTGTTTATCTCCCTGAGAATCTCGTCCGGGTGCTCGTACTTGAAGTACTCCCCGAGACCGAGCTCCTTGGCCAGCTCAACGAGGATGAGCCAGTCGGGCTTGGCCTCTCCGGGCGGATTGGCGGCCATGTAAGTTCTCTGGACCCTTCTCTCGGCGCTTATTGCAGTTCCTGTCTTCTCAAACCAGGCCGCGGCCGGGAGAACTATGTCGGCGTACTTGGCAGTCTCGGTGAGGAATATGTCCTGCACAACCAAGAAGTCGAGCTTCTTGAGCTGCTCCCTGACCCAGGCGCTGTTGGGGGCGGACTTCGCTATGTTGCCGCCAACTATGTACATCATCCTGATCTTGTTGCCCATTTCGCGTATCATGCCCGTGAGGTCGAGGCCAACCCACTCCGGCACCTTGAAGCCCCAGAGCCTCTCGAGCTCAGCCCTTGCCTCTTCATCGGTAACGAGCTTTCCGGTCGGGAGCTTGTTGGGAGCAATGCCCGTCATGGCAGCGCAGAATCCACACTGCGCTCCCGGGAAGACACCGCTCCAAACACCTTCTTTACCGATGTTACCGGTGATAGCTATGAGGTCCGCTATCGCCAAAGCCGTCTCAAAACCGTTGACGTGCTGGTTCATTCCCTCGTTGACAAAGAGCGCAGTCCTCTTGGTCGCTATGAGCCTAGCGACTTTCCTTATGTCCTCCGCGGGGACGCCGCTTATCTTCTCGGCCCACTCCGGAGTGTAGTCCTTGACGGCCTCCTTAAGCTCCTCAAAACCCGTCGTTCTCTCCTGAACGAACTCCTTGTCGTAGAGTTCCTCACTGATAACGACGTTGAGCATTGCCAAAGCTATAGCGAGGTCTGTTCCAGGGTAGGGCTTGAGGTGGAGCGAAGCGTACTTGTGTCCCCTTGTTCCCCTCGGGTCTATAACGACCATCTCGGCACCGTTGTCGAGGACTGCCTTCTCGATGTACTGGCCGAAGAAGACGGGTGCCGTCTCCGCCGGGTTGTGGCCCCAGATGACTATCAGCTCGGCCTTGGCAACGTCCTCGAAGGGGTTAGTTGCAGCGGCGCTTCCAAAAATCGCAGTTCTGGCCGGGCTGTTGGAGTACTGGCAGTACCTGCCGGGGAAGTCGAGATGGTTGGTTCCTATGGCCTTTGACAGCTTGTGAACGAGGTAGTTCTCCTCCAGTGTTATTTTCTCGCTGGCGAGGAAGGCTATTGCCTCTGGACCGTAGGTTTCTTTGATTTCCTTAATTCTCTCGGCGATTATTCTGTAGGCTTCCTCCCATGTTATCTCCTCGAACTTCCCCTCGCCCTTCTCGCCAACGCGCTTGAGGGGCTTCTTGAGCCTGTTGGGGCTGTTGATGAACTGATAGGATGCAACTCCCTTGGGACAGAGCTTTCCTCTGTTTACGGTCGGGTGCTCGTAGTCGAACTCTATCTTCCTGATGTAGCCGTTAACGCTGACCGCGTAAAAGCGACAGCCCACGGAACACCAGGGGCATACAACTGGCACGAGTTTCTCTGCCATTTTGCCCACCACCTTTTAATGACTGACCAGTCATTTAGACTGAACGACAAAACCTTAAATAGTTTTCTAACGGATGGAAAACAAACATTATTAACACAAAAGAAAACGTTAAACACTTGCAGACAAACGGAGGTGGTTCAAAACAACGGAGACAACCTTTCTAAGGTAGTGTTCGCTCGAAAACCCTAGGCACTCCTTGGCGTGGAGGTAGTGCATCAACGAGCCGAGGAACACCTGAAAAGCCACGAGGGCATCCTCAAAACCGACCTTAACGTACGCTATTATCCGCCTCGCCCCTTCCCTGAGAAGCTCCGAGCAAGCCTGGTAGTAGATTTCGTCTATGCTCCTCATTCTTTCGCGGACTGAGAGCATATGAAAGAAAATCTCAGCGCGGTAGTTCTCGGAGTAAAAATCCAGAAACTCCCTTCCAAGCTGAAGGAGGTAGCTCTCAAGCGTCGGAAAGGAAACCGTTATGTAGGGGTCGTTGAGGGAGGGCATGGCCATTATGGGCATTACCTCAAAGGCAAGCTCCTTTATCAGGTCGTCCTTGCTCTTGAAGTAGAGGTAGAACGTTCCCTTTGCAACCCCCGCTTTGGCCACTATTTCATCTACGGTAGTTTTATCGAAACCTTTCTTTGCAAACAGCTCCATAGCAGCCGAAACAAGCTTTTCCCTAGTTTTCCCGGGAGACTTCGAGGCCATACCCACCACTTCTGACTACCCAGTCATGTTCAGCCGGGTCAAATTTGTGCATAGGGGAATTTAAACTTTCCGCCAAATGTCGAAAGAGAAGGGGTGTGGAAAAGGGGATAAGGTTAAAGAATCGAACTGAGGATTTCTTCGTCAACTTTTGAGACACCGGAGAGCACTTCGGCAAGCTCGGGAGGGACCATCTTGGCGAAGAGTCCCATGTTCATGCCGTAAACGTAAACGCCGTCGGGGTTCTCAACAACGGCGAAATGACACGGCATAAAGGCGGAAATCCAGCGGTTCTCGGGCTTCTCAAGGGCCTTTTTGGCAAAGTCCTTGTTGCAGACCTCGATTATGGTCAGCTTAACGCCGACCTTCTCGGTCAGGTCATGCTCCCCGATGACGTTCCAGCCAAGCTCTTTGGTCTTCTCCTTAATCCTCTCTATCGTTTCTTCGTAGGAATACCTGCTCCTCACAGCCTTAATCATTTGTGTCATAATCTCCTCCATCTGTATCACCTGACTGACTGGTCAGGAAAAGGTCTATAAATCGTTTTCTAACACCTTTGGTTGATAACCATGTCACTGATGCTCGCGGGGAGGGTCCTCGAGGTAAGGAACGGGAGGGCGATAGTTGACGTGGACGGCCAGCTCAAGGAGGCGAGGCTGGACTTCGTAAAGGACGTGAAGCCCGGGGACTACGTGAAGATTTACTACGGCATAGTTCTTGAGAAGGTCAGCAGGAGCGAGGCCGAGGAGACCCTCGCGAGGTGCTCCTACCACCGCTCAAGGAAGCTTGAGCTGACCTTCACGGTTTCAAACCGGAGGTTTTAGAAAGGCTAAATAACGGACAGGACAACCCGAGGTAGGTGAAGCTCATGTGTCTGGCGACCGTTGCGAAGGTTTTGGAGGTTGACAGAGAGAGAGGAACCGCGTGGGTGGACTTCGGAGGCGTCAAGAGAGAGGCCAGGATTGATTTGATGCCCGACGTCAAGCCCGGTGAATACGTGCTGATTCACACCGGCTTCATAATCGAGAAAGTCGATGAAGAAACCGCGAAGGAAATACTCAACGCCTGGGATGAGGTCTTCAAGCTCGAAAAGGACGCGATAGGCGGCTACTACTACCCGGGTGATTGAAATGGGGGCGCTGGATAAATTCAGGGACAGGGAGCTCGCTCAGAAGATAGTGAAGAAAATCCACGAGGAGGCGAAGGGACTCGACGAGGTCCGCTTCATGCACGTCTGCGGAACCCATGAGGACACCGTGACGAGAACCGGAATCCGCTCGCTTCTCCCGGAGAACGTCAAGATACTCAGCGGACCGGGCTGTCCGGTCTGCATTACGCCGGTCGAGGACATCGTCAAGATGATGGAGATAATGCGCCAGGCCTACGAGGAAGGCGACAGAATAATCATGACGACCTTCGGCGACATGTACAAGATTCCAACGCCGAGGGGAAGCTTCGCCGATTTGAAGAGCGAGGGCTACGATGTCAGGGTCGTTTACTCAATCTACGACACCTACCGCATAGCCAAGGAGAACCCGAACAGAACGGTGGTTCACTTCTCACCGGGCTTCGAGACGACCACAGCCCCAACGGCCGGAATGCTCAACGTTGTTGCTCAAGAAGAGCTTGAGAACTTCAAGATTTACTCGGTTCACAGGCTCACGCCACCGGCGGTTGAGGTCCTTATAAAGCAGGGAACGCGCTTCCACGGGCTCATTGACCCCGGCCACGTCTCTGTCATAATAGGCGTCAAGGGGTGGGAGCCGATAACAGAGAAGTACGGCGTCCCGCAGGTTGTCGCGGGTTTCGAGCCTGTTGATATGCTCCTAGCGATACTCTACCTCGTCAGAATGGTGAAGGCCGGCGAGGCGAAGATAATCAACGAGTACACCCGCTCCGTTAAATACGAGGGCAACGTCGTTGCCCAGAAGCTCATAGAGGAGTTCTTCGAAGTCAAAGACGCCAAGTGGCGCGCCCTCGGAGTCATGCCCAAGAGCGGGCTCGAACTGAGGAAGGAGTGGAAGGAGCTTGAGATAAGGACCTACTACAACCCCGAAGTCCCGAAGCTCCCCGACCTTGAGAAGGGCTGTCTCTGCGGGGCAATCCTCAGGGGACTGGCTTTACCGCCGCAGTGCCCGCACTTCGGAAAGACCTGCACGCCGAGGCACCCGATAGGGCCGTGCATGGTGTCCTACGAGGGAACGTGCTCGATATTCTACAAGTACGGGGCGCTGTTTTAGGTGAGGGTCATGAAAGCCCCAAGGGAGTATTTCGGGCTCTTTCCACGTGAAAACGTGGAACAGGTCATCGAGGAGATAGAGGCAGGGGTTATCTGCGAGGTGTAGCCCTAAACTAACCCCCTATGACACCAAAGGTTCAAAACTCCACTCTCGTTTTCAACTTTTGGTTTTGGAAACCTATAAAGGCTCCAAATACCGAGAAAAAGCGGTGGGTGGGCATGAAGGCTTACCGTATTCACGTCCAGGGCATCGTTCAGGCCGTCGGCTTCAGACCTTTCATTTACCGCATAGCGCACGAGCACAACCTGAGGGGCTACGTCAAGAACCTCGGCGATGCGGGAGTCGAGATAGTCGTCGAGGGCCGTGAAGAGGATATAGAGGCATTCATAGAGGACGTCTACCGCAAGAAGCCCCCGCTCGCGAGGATTGACAAGATTGAGAAGAAGGAAATCCCGCCCCAAGGGTTCGACCGCTTCTACATCGAGAAGAGTTCAAAGGGCGGAAGCGGCGGCGACTCGATAATCCCGCCCGACATAGCCATCTGCGAGGACTGCCTGAGGGAACTTTTCGACCCGACGAACAAGCGCTACATGTACCCATTCATCGTCTGCACCAACTGCGGCCCGAGGTTCACAATCATCGAGGACTTACCCTACGACCGCGAGAACACGACGATGAAGGAATTCCCAATGTGCGACTTCTGCGAGAGCGAGTACAGAGACCCGCTCAACCGGCGCTACCATGCTGAACCCGTCTGCTGTCCCGTCTGCGGGCCGAGTTACAGGCTCTACACGAGCGACGGGGAGGAAATCACGGGTGACCCGCTGAGGAAGGCGGCGGAGCTGATTGATAAGGGCTACAT
>NZ_JAMONU010000132.1 GCF_027066465.1 Thermococcus sp. | reverse complement strand
GTAGTCGTGGAAGTGTACAGTAGCCATTCTTCTAGAGGCTTGTAAACCAGAATTCCTCGACACACTCGCAGAAGTGTACCCGGAAGCAGTCGTTGCTGTAGCCATTCTTCTAGAGGCTTGTAAACGTCAATGTGATTGAGTATTTGAGAAAGAAGTACGTGACACCACGTAGCCATTCTTCTAGAGGTTTGTAAACGAGGCGGTTGCAGATGATAGCTGACGCCGCCCAGAGCACGTAGCCATTCTTCTAGAGGTTTGTAAACTCTTGAGGAATATTACGGGGGGGTTGCTAGTGGCCAGGGTAAATAAGTAGCCATTCTTCTAGAGGTTTGTAAACCCTCGGGTTTTTTCGTCCTTTCGGACAATAAAAGAAGGAGAACTTCCCCTTAAAAAATTTACCCAACCAGAAGCCCAGAAAAACAAAACACGAAAAAGCCTAATCTAAACTACAATAAATAGTAAAAACCCAAACGAGGAAAGCAGAAAACCCAAACACCAAAAAGAAACCCTCAAAAACGGACAAAACAGCAATCAAGAGAGAACAAAACTCAACTGTGAAAATAAAACCCAATCGGAATTTTTCACTCCACCGCATTCCAAGGAGAAGCCTCTAAAAGCCGAAAAAAAGCCTCCAGAATACTCCATTAAACTCTAACCTAGAAAACAGTTTATTCACCCTTATTCCATCAATTCGACCGTATTACCGCCTGAATTGGAATTTTAAGCTTTTTCCATCTTTTTCTGTCAAACCCGTGCACGGTGGTACTCTTATGTAGCGTAAAAATGGGAAATCTCTTCTCGGAATTTTTCTTTGGGTTTGAGAGTTTTATCTTGGAAAACAATCGCCCGCCGGGTCATTCGTCTCCCCGTTTCCGGTTTCGGGCTGGGAACTGCCTTGTTTCCAGATGAACACAATTGAAAAATGAGACTGTAAAAAGTCCGAAACATCAACAACGAAGTTTACAAGCCCAGTCCCAAACAGTAAAACCGGCACCGCCTTCTTCTTGAGAAAAGCCGGCCTTTCCGTTGCACTTTTTTTCGGGAGGAGCTGACTGGAAAAAGATGCCCATCGCCTTCCCCCG
Source organism: Thermococcus sp. (assembly GCF_027066465.1). GTDB lineage: Archaea > Methanobacteriota_B > Thermococci > Thermococcales > Thermococcaceae > Thermococcus. Next base: position 7,540 of record NZ_JAMONU010000132.1, on the reverse strand, counting down.
CAACCCTTTAAAATCCTCGCCCTCAGCATAGCCCGGTGGTGAAGATGCGCGTTGCGGTCATCGACTACGACAAGTGTAACCCGGACAAGTGCGGTCACTTCCTCTGCGAGCGCGTCTGTCCGGTCAACCGAATGGGCGGTGAGGCGATAATCATAGACGAGGAAAACTACAGACCGGTCATACAGGAGGCCAGCTGCACCGGCTGCGGAATCTGCGTCCACAAGTGCCCCTTCAACGCGATAACGATAGTCAACCTGCCGGAGCAACTTGAGGAGGACTGCGTTCACCGCTATGGAATCAACGGCTTCGTCCTCTACCGCCTTCCGGTGGTTAAGGACGGAATGGTCGTCGGAATCCTCGGACCGAACGGAACCGGTAAGACCACCGCGGTCAAAATCCTCTCGGGCCAGCTCTTGCCGAACCTCTGTGGCGACAACGACAGCTGGGACAACGTGATTAGGGCCTTCAGGGGAAGTGAGCTTCAGAACTACTTCGAGAGGCTCAAGAACGGGGAGATTAGGCCGGTCGTCAAGCCCCAGTACGTGGACCTAATCCCCAAGGCCGTTAGGGGAAAGGTCCGCGACCTGCTCAAAAAGGCAGATGAGAGCGGAAGGTTCGAGGAAGTCGTTAGAGAGCTTGAACTTGAGGGAATCCTCGACAGGGACATAAGACAGCTCTCCGGCGGTGAGCTTCAGTTGGTTGCAATAGCGGCGGCCCTCCTTAGAAACGCCCAGTTCTACTTCTTCGACGAGCCTTCGAGCTACCTCGACATAAGGCAGAGGCTCAAGATAGCGAAGATAATCAGAAAGCTCGCCGACTCGGGAAAGAACGTTCTTGCTGTGGAGCACGATTTGGCCATTCTCGACTACATGAGCGACATAATCCACGTCGTTTACGGCAAACCCGGTGCCTACGGCATATTCTCCCAGCCGAAATCAACCAGAAACGGCATAAACGAGTTCCTCAGGGGCTATTTAAGGGATGAGAACGTCCGCTTTAGGCCCTACGAGATAAGCTTCACCAAGAAGAGCGAGCGCAAGAGCCAGGAGGGCGAAATCCTCGTGGAGTATCCGAGGCTCGTGAAGGACTACGGTTCGTTCAGGCTCGAAGCTGAAGGTGGCGAGCTGTACATCGGCGAGGTGGTTGGAATCGTCGGCCCGAACGGAATAGGTAAGACCACCTTCGTGAAAATGCTGGCGGGAGTTGAGAAGCCCACCGAAGGCGAGATAGACTGGTCGCTGACCGTTTCCTACAAGCCCCAGTACATCAAGACCGACTACGACGGAACCGTTTACGAGCTCCTCAGCAAGATTGACGCGAGCAAATTGATGAGCAGCTTCTACAAGAGCGAGCTTCTCAATCCACTTGGCGTTCCGGAGCTATACGACAAGAGGGTCAGCGAGCTTTCGGGTGGAGAGCTTCAGAGGGTTGCGATAGTCGCCTGTCTGATAAGGGACGCCGACCTCTACCTCCTTGACGAACCTTCAGCTCATCTCGACGTCGAGCAGAGGCTTGCTGTCTCGAAGGCAATCCGGTCGCTGATGGCCAAGAACGAGAGGACGGCACTGGTAGTCGAGCACGACGTCATGATGGTTGACTACCTGAGCGACAGGCTGATTGTGTTCGAGGGCCGGCCCGGTAAGTTTGGAAGGGCGAGTAAACCGATGGGCATGCGCGAGGGAATGAACAGGTTTTTGGCCTCGGTCGGGGTAACCTTCAGGCGCGACCCCGACACAGGAAGGCCCCGGGCCAACAAGGAAGGCTCCGTAAAGGACAGGGAGCAGAAAGCCAGAGGCGAGTACTACTACGCCTGAACTCCCTTTTGCCCCCTTTATCCGCTTCTTCCAGTTCCAGTCCGGACGTTGAAGTTCCCGCTTCTGGGTAACCAAAAGGTTTTTAAAGTAAACTACCATATGTAAGTTAAAGTATACATATGGTATTGAGGTGATGAACATGGGAAGGTGGACTGCACCTGCGTGGCTCAGGGGGAGTATAGACCTGCTCCTGACCCTGGTATTTACCGTGATGGCAGTATCGGGGATAGCGCTTTACCTGGCCCCCTCAGGCAGGATAGCGGAAACGCTCGGATGGACGTTTCTCGGACTCAACAAGGACACGTGGACGGAGATACACACCTACATGGGCTTTGCCATGATAGGCCTCGTCGCCGTTCACCTTGCGGTTGGGTTCAGGAGCATGCTTACGATGCTCAAGTCAGCCCTCAGGAAGGCCAAGTGGAAGCCGATAGCGGCGACTGCCGTTATGTTGCTGGCACTCGCGGGCGGATTCAGGGTTTACGCGACCTACTACGGCGAGGGCGGTGACGAGAAGGCCGTCACCGTTGAACTGCCCTCAAACGTCTCAAGTTTGACCGTTGAGATAACCGGCAGCATGCTTAAGTCATACACGCTTGAGCAGGTTGCAAAGCTCTACAACGTCTCCCCGACGGACCTCGCATCGCTCCTGAAGTCGGAGTACGGCATAAACGCTCAGCCCGACGAACTGCTCGACGAGGTTATAACGAACAACGGCCTCGACAGGGAGGCCTTCAAGGAGGAACTGACGGAGGCCATCGAGAAGCTCAGGGGCGGTGAAGGCTGATGGGTCCCTTTTCCCAATATCTCTACGCGGAAACCCCGGGCTACGTGGAATACATAATACTCGGCATATGGGCCGCGTTGCTGGTAATGACAATCTTCATGGTCTATACCCTGCACAGGAACATGAACACCGTTCTGGAAGAGGCAAAGGCCACAACCTCGCTCGCATCCGAGCTGAGGAGCGAGAGCGAGGCTGTTAAGGAAATCCTCCGGGAAGTCTGAGCTTTTCCGTTTTAGCCTGGACCGAAAGGTTTATAAACCCTGACACATATGTAATATTAAAGTTACACATGGAGGAGGTTAAAAACATGAGGAAAAGTTTGATTGGAATGGGACTCATAGCCCTCCTGATAGGGCTGAGTCTCGGTATGGTTTCGGCCTGGCACGGCAGCCCCGGGCCAAACCCTTACGCTGACCAGAGCGCGGCTCAGGCAGTTCCGCAGCTCAACAGCAGCTACTACCAGCCGCTGAGTCAGGAGGAGATCGATGGAATACTCTACATGGTCGAGGAGGAGAAGCTCGCAAGGGACGTATACCTGACCCTGTACAACGAGACCGGTCTTCAGATTTTCAGCAACATCGCCAACAGCGAGCAGAGGCACATGGACATGGTTATGAGCCTCATTGAGAAGTACAACCTGACCGCCCCGGACACGCTCAACGAGGTCGGCGTCTTCCAGAATCCTGAGATACAGGCGCTCTACGACAAGCTCGTCCAGATGGGAAGCCAGAGCACGGCCGACGCCCTTAAGGTTGGCGCCCTCATAGAGGAGACCGACATAAAGGACCTCGAGGAGCGTATAGCCCAGACTGACAACCAGGACATAAGGACCGTCTACAGCAACCTCATGGCCGGCAGCGAGAACCACCTGAGGGCATTCGTCGGCCAGCTTGAGGCCATGGGAGTCAACTACACCGCCCAGGTGCTTCCACAGGAGCAGGTCGATGAGATACTCAGCTCGGCCCCGGCACACGGAATGGGCGGAATGGGTCACGGCATGATGGGCGGCCAGATGGGTCCTGCCCAGGACGGTGGAGTGACCAGCACCATCGCCAACGCGTTCGCCCACGCCTGGGCCTGGATGAGGGGCCTCCTCATGAGGCTCGGCTCGGCCATCTGAAGTTTTCTTTTATTGTTCAATTAAAGAATTAGTTAGGAGGGATGAAGCGTGCCCAGGGGCTACGGCCCTGTGTTCGGTCCCATGCACGGAAGACGGGGACTGGGATGGGGATGGTGGGGACTCGGGATACTCGGACTCCTGCTACTCTTTGCGAGGCTTGCCTTCCTGCTACTGCCTCTCGTGTTGATAGGCCTGATAGTCTACGCCCTGCTTAAAAAGTGAGATAGTGTTTTAACCCCTTCTTCTCCAATTTTAAACGGTGGTGCAAGATGAAGAAACTCGCCGCCCTCCTGCTGGCCGTGTTGCTGGCGGGCTTCACAGCCGGCGGTTCGGTCCTGTGCGCGTCCACACCGGCTAAAATCGTAATCCTGGTTAGCGATAATCCGGCCGATTTGGCAATGGCGAAGTTCGTCTCCAACGTCACGGGTTTCCCCATCGTCGTTACGCCCTGGGGAATCTACGACCCCTCCGTGAGCGCAAGGGTTCTGGCCTACAATCCCGGTGAGGTGATAATAATAGGCGGCCCCCTCGCGGTTCTCGACGACTACGCAACCGATTTGAAGGGCTTTAACGTAACCGTCGTCAGATGGTGGGGGGAAACGAGGTACGGAACGAACAAAGCTGTTATTAAGGGCCTCGAGTCAATGGGTCTGATTTCGCCAAACGCGACGTTCCTTGTTCCCGGCAACGACACATTCGCCATAGCCTACGCCCTCAGGCTCGCGCTGAAGGACAGAGGCGTGATTCTGTACGTCAACTCAACGCTGAAATCGGAAAGCCTGAAGAACCCCGTCCTGGTCGTGAGTCCGATGAGCGAGAAAATTGGGAAGAAGGTTGAGGACGTTGTGAAGCCCGTATCCGTTGTGAGGGCCAACGTTACGGAGAAGGAGCTTGAAGACCTCATCCTCCAGCTGGAGGCCAAGCTCGGCTCCATCAGAAACCTCACCGCAAACGACTCCCAGCTCAAGGGCCTTCTTAACCTCGCCCAGGACAACCTGAACTCGGCAAAGGAGGAACTCCAGAAGGGGAACCTTCAGATGGCTTACAGGTACGCGATGATGGCCGGCTTCCAGATTGACCTCGCGCTTAAGATGGCGAACGAGAACCCGTCGGCAAAGCTTCAGCTCGACCTCCAGATACTCGAACTCCAGACCCACGGCATGGCTCAGATAGACCCCGAGACCCTCGTCAAGCTGAAAGGATTGCTCGACCAGCTCAGGGAGGCCCTCAAGGAGCACGACTACGAAAAGGCCAGAAGGATTGAGATGGAGATTAGACTGCTGCTCCTGAAGACCATAAGGGAGCACGGTATAATACCTCCGGCTCCCCTGCCCGGACAGCTGCTGTTGCCGTGATGGACATGTTGCCCGGCAAAGTCCCCCCGGAGGTACTGCGTGCAATCCTCTCGCTCTTTAAATTCTCCGACGAGAGAGTTTTGGTAGGACCGGGGGAGGGGATAGACGGGGCCGTCGTAGACTTCGGCAACGAGGTTCTCGTTGCCTCCACCGACCCCATAACCGGAACAGAGAGGAGAATCGGTTTCTACGCGGTCCACATAAACGCGAACGACGTCGCCGTTATGGGTGCCGAACCTAGGTGGTTCCTCTCAACGGTGCTCCTTCCCGAGGACTCTGAGGAGGGGCTTGCCCTCAGAATAGCGGGTGAAATCGAGGAGAACGCCGGGAAGCTTGGGGTTGCCGTTATTGGAGGCCACACCGAGGTAACCCCCGGTCTAAAGCGGCCGATTGTCGTCGGGACGATGCTCGGTGTGGCCCCAAAGGAAAAGTTCGTATCGCCGGAGCGCATAAGCCCTGGTGACCTAATCGTCGTCACGAAGTGGGTGGGCCTCGAGGGAACCTCCATAATAGCCGAGGAGAAAGGGGAGGAGCTCAGGGAAGTCATGAGCGAGGAGGAACTTGAACGGGCCAAGGGATTAATCGAGCTGATAAGCGTTGTGAAGGAAGCACTCGCCTCAAGGGACTTCGCAAGCGGAATGCACGACCCGACTGAAGGAGGACTCGCCAACGGACTGCACGAAATGGCGAACGCAGCTGAGCTCGGGTTCAGGGTTTTCGCCGATAGAATCCCAGTCCTTCCCGAGACGAGGAAGATATGCGAGTTCTACAACCTAAATCCCCTGGCTTTGATAAGCTCGGGGGCGCTCCTGATAGCGCTTCCAAGGAGGAACGCCGGCGGACTTCTCCAGAGGCTTAGCGGTATGGGAATCCCCGTGAGCATAATAGGCGAGTTCACGAGCGAGGGAGAAAGGGTCATCGTTGAGAGGGGCCGCGAGCTTCCCCTCGAGAGGCCGAAAACTGACGAGCTGTGGAAGGTCGTTGCCTAAAGCTCAACCCCTATCCTAATCCCCTCCTCTTCCTCAATCCCCCTCAGTATCTTAAGAACCTTCTCCGCCGGGAGGTCCATGGGGGCGAGTATCTCCCTGACCTGCCTAATCTCCCTGGCTTTTCCGGGACTTGAGCGGCCTTCCAAGTAATTCAGAACGGACATGAGGGCGCCTTTGAGGGTCCTCTCACCGAGAGGAAGCGGCTTCCACCCGTTCTCATACACGTAAACTGCCCTCGGCCTTTCAACACCGGAGAGCTTCTCGATGGAGATTACTGACGGCCTTCCGTGGCTCATCAGAAAGTTCAGAAGCTCTTCCTCACCAAAGCCGCAACTCAAAAGCTCCCTGTACGACATCTCAAACGCACTGAGAAGCGAGGATGTCCTTTCAAGCTCGGTTATGCGCTCCTTCGAAAGGAGTGCCAGCTTCAGGGTTGCCCTTTCGAGCGGCTCCTCCTCCAGGTCCACGGTGAAGAGCACCCTGTCCCTGAGGGACGTTCCCTCCGAGAAGGACTTCACAACGACCCACTTCGCACCGTTCGTGAGGATTCCGTAGCGCACACCCCTGCTGAAGCAGTACTTCGCCAGCTGCCTGAGAGGCTCGTCCCTTCTGAGGACGTCCACACCGAGGTTCTTCGCCTCAAGGAAGGCGACGATTTCACCGTTGAGGATTAAAGCGTAGTCGGCCCTCCCGTCCTCAGTCCTCTCCTCAGGTCTGACCTCCTCCGGATTGCTCCACGCCCATCCGAGGGCCTGCATTATTTCACCTATCAGGTGCTGCTTCACGGCCTCCTCGTTCCGGAGGTAGAGACCCCTGTGGGAGCTAACCCTCGACATTACTTCCAGCACCGCCCGCTCGAGCATCGACTCACCGGAACATAGGTTAACCGGCAGACCTAAAAGCTTTTGTGATTTACCTGACCCGGGGAGCGGCATGTGCAGGATACTCTTTGCCTCCGGACCCGGGGAAAGGGTTAGAGAGCTGTTTGAGGCCCTCGTGAGGTCAGCCGAGAACGACCCGTACAGGGCTGAAAGGGGAGGAAAGAGGCAGCACAGGGACGGCTGGGGCTACGTCCTCCTGAAGGATGGTTCCGTTTATCATTACCGTTCAACGAAGCCAATCTTCGAGGACTCAGAACGCTTTGACTTGATGGAGCGGCTGGGGGATGAGGTCGTCCTGATGGCCCACGCCAGGGCCGCGTCCCAGGGGAGCGTGAACCTGCTGAACACCCAGCCCTTCCAGTTCTCCTCGTGCAACGGCTTCTCCTTCTGGTTCATGCACAACGGGGACCTCAACAAGGAGGAGTTGCTCAGAGCTGGAAACCTCGATGCGGAAAGGCTCGAGGACGCCTCGGACAGCTACGCGTTCGCAGCATACCTCTGCAAGTCCCTAAAGGGACTAGATGATGAAGAGCTTCTGAGGCTTTACTCCCTTGGAATAAGGCTCTCAAAGACGACCTTCAACACCGGGACTCT
>NZ_JAMONU010000131.1 GCF_027066465.1 Thermococcus sp. | reverse complement strand
CGTTGCGCTTCAGATGACCCCGCAGGTCAGCCTTGAGGCCCTTAAGTCGCTCCTGATAGGGCTTGCCCTCCAGGGGGAGATTAAGTTCGTGAGGGAGGTTCTCGACAAGCTTTCCCCCGAGTCAAAGGCTCCCATCCTTGAGGCAATATCCCTCTCGATACTCGACAGGCCAGACCTGCTGAAGGAGTTCATAGGAAGCCTCTCCGGTGAGGAGCTTGAGGAGGTTCTCCGCCTTGTGATGGACTCACTGCTTGAGAGGAGCGCCAAAGAGGACTACCTCGACGTTGTTAGGTTGGTGGGTGAAAGGACAAGAAACGAGAGAACCCTGGTGAAGGTCGTTAGGTACCTCTCAAAGCTCCACGCCTACAACGACGCATGGAGGTTTGCCTCCGCAATAAGGGACCCCTACCTCCGCTCGCTGGCCTTTGGAAGCATAGCCGTTGAGAAGCTCAAGGAAGACGACATCGACGGTGCCATCGATGCCTCCCTTGAAGTCAAAGACCCGCGCTGGGGTTCATGGTTGCTGAGTGAAATTCTTGCAAAGGTTCTCGAGGCCCAGGCCGGGGAAGGCGTGAGGGAGGACATCGAGGAGCGTGCCGAGGCACAGCGCAGACTCTGGGAGAGGAGCTAACGTTTTAAAGGCCTCTTTTCAATTTCCTTTTCAGGTGATACCATGCCCAGGATAGCAATTATCGGAGGCTCAGGTGTCTACGACCCCAAACTGCTTGAGAACGTAAGGGAGGAAACCGTTGAGACGCCTTACGGAACGGTCAGGGTCAAGATAGGAACCTACAAGGGTGAGGAGATAGCGTTTCTGCCAAGGCACGGGGAGAAGCACAGTGTTCCGCCCCACAGGATAAACTACCACGCCAACATCTGGGCGCTCCACGAGCTTGGTGTTGAAAGGATTCTGGCAACCTCTGCCGTCGGTTCCCTCAACCTCGACATGAAGCCCGGCGACTTCGTAATCCTCGACCAGCTCATGGACTTCACGAAGACGAGACACTACACCTTCTACGACGGTGAGGACAGCCCCCACGACAGGAAGTTCGTCGCCCACGTGGACTTCACAGAGCCATACTGCCCCGAGCTTAGAAAGGCCCTTATTACGGCCGCCAAAGAGCTCGGCTTCAACTACCATCCGACCGGAACCTACGCCTGCATGGAGGGGCCGCGCTTTGAGACGAGGGCCGAGATAAGGGCGCTCAAAATACTCGGTGCAGACGTCGTTGGCATGACCCAGTGCCCGGAGGCAGTTCTCGCGAGGGAGCTTGAGATGTGCTACGCGAGCGTTGCCATAGTTACCAACTATGCCGCGGGAATCAGCAGGGAGAAGCTCACCCACAGGGAAGTTGTCGAGCTTATGGCGAAGAAGGGCGAGGAGATAAAGCTCCTCCTCATGAAGGCAGTGGAACACATCCCGAAGGAGCGCCGCTGTCCGTGCAAGGATGCCCTCAAGGGCGCAACGGGCGAGTGATGTTCCCTTCCCTCCATTTCTCCCCCGAAAAGTGCTTACGTTGAGAACCGAAGGTTAAAGAAAGCGTTAATAATAGGGAGGCCTAACTCTTCTCGGTGATACGAATGAAATACGACGTCGTGATTATCGGAGCCTCAGCCGGGGGCATCACAACGGCCATCTCTGCCAAGAAGTTCTACCCCGACAGGAGCGTCCTCGTTATCAAGAGGGAAAAGGTGGGCATGATTCCCTGTGGAATTCCCTACATCTTCGGAACCCTGAAGAGCGTTGACGACGA
>NZ_JAMONU010000130.1 GCF_027066465.1 Thermococcus sp. | reverse complement strand
AATAGCTGTTTGCAAAGCTTCGGTTCCGGCCTTACAGGCGAACTCGAAGTCAGCGGTGCTGACGTCAGGCGTTGCTCCGATTGCCTCGGCTATGACCGTTCCTGTGGGCTTAACCGCGTAGGGCTTGCTCTCACTGCCAAACCAGACCGCCCTTATGAGCTTGGGGTCAATTCCGGCCCTCTTGAGCGCGTTTCTGGCAGCTTCAAGTCCTATGGTGAGCGCGTCCTCGTCGAGACCTGGAACGGCCTTTTCCTCTATTGGAAAGCTCGAAACGCCCCAGACCCTTCCTATCTCCTCGGCCTTGATTCTATACATCGGAACGTAGGCACCGTAGCCGACGATGCCCACATCCCTCTTCGGTTTCAGGAGTTTTCTCATGGGCATCACCCGAGAACTGTAGTCACCGGCAGTGGTTGGGGAAGTGCTTATAAAAGTCTTTCGGTAAAAGTGAAAAAGAATTTAGGCGATTGACGATAGGTTGATATACCTACCCTCCCAAACTTTATGGGGTGATAAGTTTGAGATACGAGATACTCCACAGGCCGAGCTTCTCCCTTCTCAGGGTCGAGCTCGAAGATGGCGAGGCCGTTCAGGCCGAAACAGGCGCGATGGTTTACATGAGTCCCAACATTAAGATAGAGACGAAGATGAAAGGCGGTCTGCTTGGAGCGCTGAAGCGAAGCGCCCTCGGCGGGGAAAGCTTTTTCATAAACACGTTCCGGACGGAAAGGAGGAATGGGGAAATAGGACTGGCACCCTCATACCCCGGCGACATCGAGGCTTTCGAGCTAAGCGGAACCCTCTACGCCCAGAGCGGCGCTTTTCTCGCGAGCTCAGAGGACGTGAGAATCGACACAAAGTGGGGAGGGGCGAAAACGTTCTTTGGGAGGGAAGGTCTGTTTCTCCTCAAGCTCACTGGGGAGGGTTATGTTTTCCTGTCGAGCTTCGGAGCGATACAGAGGAAGGAACTCCGCGATGAGAAGTTCATCGTTGACACGGGCCATATCGTGGCGTTCAGTGAGGGGCTCGACTTCAAAGTCCGCAAAGTTGGAGGACTTAAAAGCACTTTCCTGAGCGGAGAGGGCCTCGTTGCGGAGTTCAGGGGGACGGGAACCCTCTACATACAGACAAGAAGCGTGGATGGATTCGTGGGCTGGCTGGTGCCGTTCCTTCCAAAGAAGGAATGACCCTTATAATTTTTGAAAAAAGAAGAACTCAAGGCTTCCTGACCACGAAAAGCGCGTGGTCCTTCTCGTAGGGCTCGAGCGAAAGCCTCTCGACGACCTCAAAGTAGCTCGCGAGTTCCCTCTCAACTTCCTTGAAGACCTCCTCCGGCTCCTTGGTGACGTCGATGCTCCTGCTCTTGACAGAAATCATGCCGTAGCCGCCGCTCTTCAGGAAGACCTTTGCGTTGTCGATGAGGATTTTCGCCTGCGTCGGCTGGGCGACGTCCTCGAAGATGACGTCAACCTTCGGGACGAGGGCGCGGTAGCCTTCGGGCTTCGTTGCGTCGCCGAGTATAGGAACGATGTTCCTCCTCTCTTCAACGATTGGAACTAGCTCCCTGAGAACTCTCGGCGAGAACTCGACGCCGAATATCTTGCCCTCCCAGCCGACGATGTCGCTGACGTGGGAAGCGGTGGTTCCGCTCGCTATTCCGAGGTAGAGCACCGTTGAGCCGGGCTTAATCGGGAAGTTCTTGAGGCCGTTGAGTATTGCCGCGCCGAGCTTTGAACGGCTCGGGTTCCAAATCCTGTAC
>NZ_JAMONU010000129.1 GCF_027066465.1 Thermococcus sp. | reverse complement strand
CACAACTATCTCACCCACTGAAACCACCAAAGTAAATAGAACTAAAGGAATTTAAACTTCACTTCTTCCTCTTCCGTATCCTGATGTTGGCGATGTCGCCGAGGGTTGGCTCGTAGTCCTTCGGGATGGTCTTCCTCTCCTCTACCTCCTCCTCGACGCGCTCGATGAGCGTAATCTTAAAGTAGCGTTCAAGCTTTTTGGCTTCCTTGATGGTTGGCTCGCGGTAGCCGTGCGCTATGGCCCTCAAATCGTTCACCGAAAGCCCAATCTCGTGGGACAGCTCCTCGTAGCTTTTTCCAGAGCGCTGTATGGCCTTGTAAACCCTCTCGGCGAAGTCCTCGACGATTTCCTCGGTGTAGAGCGGCTTCTCGCGGTAGGGCTTCGGCTCCCTTTTCGGTCTCGGCGCCGGGGCAGGCCTCCTCATCGGCTCCCTTCCGGTGGGCATTATGCTGAAGCCGGACTTCTTTCGGCCGTACTTCTCATAACAGCGGTCGCAGACGAGGACCTCGGCGCCTTCGAGCCTTATCCTGTGGCCAGGGCCCCTTATGGGCGCACCACAAATCTCGCAGTAGCGCGGCTTGGCCTTGCTCATAGCTACCACCTTCTCTACCGCTCAAAGCTCGGAGTCAGGCTTTTTAAACCCGACGATGAGGGTATGGATGATGACGGAAGTGAAAATAGAGAAGCTACAAAAGCTCGACCAGGAAACGCTCGAGAGGCTGATAGAGATTTACATGAACGCCTACGAGGGAATGCGCGAGTACGGCGGAGAAGGGGAGAGCTACGCGAAGCGCTACCTGCGGTGGTGCTGGAGCAAAGCTAAAGACGGCTTTTTCGTTGCCAAAATCGGCGACGAGATAGTCGGCTTCATAGTCTGCGACGACGACTGGTACAGCAGGTACGAGGGAAAGACGGTTGGAGCCATACACGAGTTCGCAGTGGACAGGAGGTATCAGGGGCACGGAATAGGACGGAAGCTCATGGAGAAGTGCCTCGAGTACCTGAAGGGAAAGAAAGTCGAGCTCTGGGTCGGCGAGAAAAACGAGAGGGCGAAGAGGTTTTACGAGGAGTACGGTTTCAGGGAAGTTGGAAAGCACGGCATCTGGGTGAGAATGGTTAGAGGGGAAAAGGTGATAAAGGTTGAAGGACGAGGGGTGGGGAGTGGTCGCCATGCCCTGCGTTCGACCCCCGAATCCGGAGAGGGTGAAGGAAATGAAAGAGGAGAGCTTCATAAGGGAAGGAAAGGGAAAGCTGAAGGTCACGATAGAGGGGAGCGAGACCCTCGAAACTACGATGAGCGGAAGGCTGAAGAGCGTCGAGGAAGTTGCCGAGATGCTCGGCGTCGAGGCCAAGGACGGGAGGATAGAGGCCGTCGTTGACGGAGTGAAGGTCAGGATGGAGAAGGGGAAGCTCGAGCTTGAGTTCGAGAGCGGGGACAGGATGAGGATTGAGAAGGCCTGAGGGCATTCAATGCCCAATTCTTTTCTGAAGTCAAAACAGGTTAAAAAGCAGGGTAAGGAAAAGGAAATCACTTCAAAACGGGCCTGAACTTGTAGGCGTAGAGGATTATGCCGTCCTCCTCGAACTCCCTGACCTTTCTTGTTACGGCTTCAACCTCCATGCCCTCGTAGATTTCCTCCGGGTCAACGTCCGTCAGCTGGGCCAGAACGACCGGCCCTTCCTCAAGCTGAACCAGAGCTAATGGATAGGGCTTGTAGTACTCGAAACCGCTCGGCGGGTTCCTCACTATCGTCCAGGTGAGCACCCTG
>NZ_JAMONU010000128.1 GCF_027066465.1 Thermococcus sp. | reverse complement strand
ATCGTGACGAGCGCGTCAGCATCGCGAACCTTCTCGAGGAGAACCTCTCTCGGGATTTCCCGCTCCTCCGGCCAGACCTCGACCTCGAAATGCTCTCTCAGCATCTCGATGCCGTTCTCAGGAATAGCGCGCGTTATGAAGACCTTTGGCTTCACGTTATCACCTCCATCTAAAAATGGGCGCTGGTTATAAAAACCCTGACGGTGAGCGGGGAACGTGCTGAGAGGTAAGGTAAAGACACTGAGCGACGACGGCCTCGGGGTTCTTCAAGCAGGGAACAAAACCGTTTACGTCCCCTTCGCCTACCCTGGCGACATGGTTAGGGTTAAATCGACGAGAAGGCGCTTCGGCAGGTTAATCGCGAGGGACTTTGAGCTTCTTGAGCCTTCCCCTCTGAGGGTTCTTCCGAGGTGCCGGCACTTCGGAAGGTGCGGGGGCTGTCTCTGGCAGGGGTTAAAATACAGGGCCCAGCTCGAACTCAAGGCTGAACTCTTCGAGCGAATCACCGGAATAAGGGCCGAAATTAAGGGCTCGCCTAGGGTCTGGGACTTTCGCAACGTGAGCAACTTCATCGTGACGACCAACGGCGCTGGCCTCAAGGAGTACGGAAACCCCCTTGGCGTTGCGAACCTTTCGGAGTGCCCCATCTTCTCGAAGAAAACCCCCGAATACCTGCGCGCCCTCCGGGATTTTCTGGAGGAAACGAGGCTTAAGCCTTGGAGCCTGAAGCGGAAAACCGGCGACGTTCACTACCTCCAGGTCAGGGAGGGCAAGTTCACCGGAGAGGTCATGGTGAACCTCATAGCCCATCGCAGGCCCTCCGAAGAAACAGCCGAGGCCTTCAGGGACTACTTCTCCTTCGCGGACTCGCTCTACTGGAGCCTAAAGGCCGACGAGGGGGACGACCCGCGCGGGAAGCCCCTGCACGTTGCGGGGAGCCAGCTCATAAGGGAGCGGATTGACGAGGTGGTGTATCTCATTCACCCCAACAGCTTCTTCCAGACGAACAGCCACGCCCTTGAGCTTCTCCTCAGGGCCGTTGAGGACTTCACCGACGGCGAAAGGGTTCTCGACCTTTACTCAGGCGTCGGCACCTTCGGCGTCTGGCTGGCCAGGAGGAGCCTTACCGTTGAGGGAGTCGAGATTAACCCCTTCGCTGTTGAAATGGCCAACAAGAACGCCGAGCTGAACAGGGTAAACGCCCGATTCCGTGTTGGGAGGGCTGAGGAGACCCCGATGGGCGACTACGACACCGTGATAGTTGACCCGCCGAGGAGGGGCCTGAAAGAAGCTGGGGAACTGCTGGTGGAAAGTGGAGCTGAAAGGGTCGTTTACGTCTCCTGCAATCCAAAGGCGTTTAAGCTCGACTACGAGAACCACCTGAGAAAAGCTTACCGCGTGGAGGAAGCGGTTCTCGTGGACATGTTTCCGCATACGCCTCACGTCGAGGCCGTCATAAAATTGGAAAGAAGGTAATCAGGCGCAGCGCTCCTTGTATTCAGAGCTTGGTTCCGGCTTCTTTTCGCCCTTCTCCTTCAGGATAATCCTCGCGTCGACTATCACCGCACCCTTACCCTTCTCGTAGACGAAGACCGGGTTGAGGTCCATCTCCTTGATGTAGTCCTTGAGTTCGTCAACGAGGTTGCTCACCTTGAGGAGCATGTCGACTATCGCGTCTATGTCTGCCGGCTCCTCACCGCGCGCTCCAGCCAAAATCGGGTAGGCCTTGATTTCCGTAATCATCTTCCTTGCGTCCTTCTCGGTTATCGGTATTATTCTGAAGGTCACATCCTTGAGAACCTCGACGAAGATTCCGCCGAGGCCGAACATTATCGCGTGGCCGAACTGCGGGTCCTCGGTTACTCCTATGATTACCTCCCTGCCGGGCCTGAGCATCGGGGCAACCAGAACGCCGAGGATTTCCGCATCTGGGCGGTACTTCTTTGCGTTCTCGTGTATCTCCTCCCACTTCTGCTTCAGCTCCTCCGGGTTCTTGATGTTCAGAAGGACAACCTTGGCGTCGCTCTTGTGGAGTATCTGCGGCGACATCAGTTTCAGAACGACTGGGTAGCCTATCTCCTCCGCGTACTTGAGCGCCTCGTCAAGGGTCTTGGCGAGCTTCTCGTTTGGAACGGGCAGTCCGTACGCCTTTAGAACCTGCTTGGCCTCGTACTCAACCATGGCGGTTCTTCCTTGGGCCAGAACAGACTCAATCACTTTGAGGGCTTCCTCCTTCATAATATCACCACCGGTGAGCAATACACCTCACTCACCTTTAACTTTTTTCAAATATTCGGCGTATCTAACGAGACCGGCTAAAGCGCGGACGCCCCTCTCGGGTGTTGGATAGACTGGAACCCCCTTCTCCTCAAGCATCTTGGCGTAGCGCTCGGTCTTCTTACCGCCCATCGCAACGGCAACAATCGGCTTGTCGCTCTTCCTCTGGTAGTCCGCTATGATGTCGATGACCTTCTCCTCCTCGAGGAGCGGAACCTGGAAGAGGACTATGACGAGTATTGCGTCAACGTTTTCATCTTTGGTGAAGGCCTCAAGGGCAAGCCTGTAGCGCTCCGCATCCGTGTCCCCAACGACATCGGTGGGGTTGCCGACGACAGCGTGCGGCGGGAACCTCTCCCTGAGGAACTTAATCGTCTCCTCACTGAGGTCCGCCATCTTGAGGCCGAACTTCGCTACCGCGTCGCTGGCCATGACTCCGGCGCCACCGCCGTCGGTGATGATGCCTATTCTGTCTCCCTTGGGAAGCTTGTTCTTCAGCTGGGCGAAGGCCTTGGCCAGGTCGAACATGTGCTCGAAGTCCTCGGCGCGGATTATGCCGGTCTGCTTGAAGACGGCGTCGTAAATAACGTCCTGTCCCGCGAGCGAGCCTGTGTGGCTTGATGCCGCCTTGGCCCCGTACTCGGTCCTTCCGCTCTTGAGCGCTATCACCGGCTTGACCTTCGTTATTCTCTTGGCGCTCTCCATGAACTTCCTGCCGTCTTTTACACCCTCGATGTAGAACGTGACGACGTTTATCTCGTCGTCGTGGACGAAGTAGTCCATCAAATCGGCATCGTCAACGTCAAGTTTGTTTCCGTAGCTGACCATCTTCCCTATTCCTATCTTCTCGCCGGCGGCCCAGTCGAGCATAGCTGCCGCAAAGGCACCGCTCTGGCTGACGAACGCTATCGGCCCGCTCTTCGGCCTGTCCATCTTGTTCTCCGGCAGGAACACCGTGTCAACGCCGGTGTCTGGAACGTAGACGCCGACGCAGTTCGGACCGATGACGCGTATGCCGTTGGCCTTGGCTATCTCGTAGATTTCGCGCTCGAGCCTCTTCCCTTCCTCGCCAAGCTCTCCGAAGCCGCCGGTAATGATGATGACGGCCTTTATGCCCTTCTCGGCTATGTCCCTCATCGTGGCCGGGACGTAGGGAGCTGGAATCGATATAACGGCCAAATCGGTGTCATCGGGAAGCTCCTTGACGCTGTGGTAAACCTTGTAGCCGTCGATTTCATCGAGCTTCGGGTTCACGGGGTAGATGTTGCCCTTGAAAATTCCCTTTTCCTTGTTGCTCTTGAAGTTCTCAAAGATTACGTTGCCCACCTTCCCCTTCTTGTTGGTTGCGCCGATGATAGCGACTGCCTTCGGGTCGAAGAAGGGCCTAAGCTCCTCAACTATCTTCTCAGCCATGCACTTCCCCCCAGAAGTTCTCCGGGAGTTTCTTAGGTGGCCATGTATAAAAGGGTTGCGTTTTGTAAAAGTGAGCCTCAATGAACTTCAAAGCTCACCAATGTCCCTGAGAAAGGTCAGACTGACCTCCGCGTCCTCGAGGCTCGAGACCTCAAGGGCCCAGCCGAACTTTTCAAGCTCCGGCAGGACTTTCCGCCAAGGGACGGTTCCCCTTCCAAGGGGCAGGTGCTCGTCGCTCTTCCCGGAGTTGTCGTGAAGGTGGACGTGAACGATTCTGCCGCCGAGCAGCTTCATGAAGCGCTCGAAGGGAAAGCCAACGGTGTTGAGGTGGCCCAGGTCAAAGGTAACGCCAAGCTCCGTCCCGTCCAGAAGCTCGGCCAGCCTCTCAGGGGTTTGAGCGTCGAGTATCGGGAAGCTCGGCATGTTCTCAACGCCAACCCTAACGCCGAACTCCCCGGAGAGTTTTTCAAGCTCGCGGAGAGAATTGCGGTGAACTCTGTTGTAGTCCTCCCTGAACTTCCGACTCGCCGGCGAGCAGTGACCGGGGTGAACCGTAACCACGAACGCGTTCAGGCGGGAAGCAACGTCAAGCGTCTCCTCCAGAACTTCGATTGAAGCCCTCCTGAGCCTCTCGTTGAGCGAGCCTATGTTGACGTCGCTGAAGGGAGCGTGGATGGTAACTTTAAGCCCGAAGCTTCCGAGTATTTCAGCGTAGGCCCTCCACGTTTCTCTCGTGATGAAGTTCGGCCACTCGCTAACCAGCTCGACGAACTCAAAGCCGAGCCCTTCCGCTTCCTCAAGCCAGCGCTCGAACTCCTCAAAAGTTCTGCCCGGGTAGGACGTCGTGGAGAGTCCTATCATGTTACCACCGCTCGGCGGGGGAAGTTCGGCTTCCCGCCTTTAAACCTTTGGGCGAAAACTAAATAAGACTCCCCCCGCATTTTAAACCGGTGAACCGGGAGTGGAGGAATGGGACGAGGTTGAGGTTCCTAATAACGTCAAGGATATATTCGTCGAGATGAAGAACACGGCCGAGCTTATGGTGGATTTGGCGTATTCAGCCGTTCTGTTTAAGGAAAAGGAGATGGCGGAGGAAGTTCTAGAACTCGAGGAGTACCTCGACATACTCAACTACAACCTCACCGTTAGGGCGGTTCTGGCAGCGAGAAACATGAAGGAGGCAGAGCAGATAACTTCAATCCTACAGATGGCCCGTTCAATAGATGATATCTCCGACGCGGCAGGAGATTTGGCAAAGATGGTCCTCGAGGAGAAGCTCCACCCGCTGATTACCGAGGTAATCCTCGAGAGCGAGGAAACCATCGGCAAGATAGTCGTCTCTCCGGAGTCAGTCCTCGTCGGAAAAACGCTCGAAGAGCTGGACCTTGCGACGAACACGGGGGTGAGGATAATAGCCATAAGGCGCGGTAAAAGGTGGATTTTCGACCCCGACGAGGACACGAAGATACTGCCCAACGACATCCTCCTCGGCAGGGGAACGAGGACTGCCCTGGACTACCTGAAGGAGATAGCAAAGGGCAACATCAAGGTGATGCCCAATGAGTGAGTTCGAGGAGATTAGGAACTGCCTCGTCGAGATGAAGGATTTATCGGCCCTCATGATCGACCTGGCCTTTTCATCGGTCATGTACAACAGCGAGGACATAGCGGAGGAGGTCTATCTCTTAGAGGAGAAAATGGACGACCTGACGCTGAAGGTCAAGAAGCTCGCCCTCCGCGCGGCGAAGAAGGAGGAGGACCCCGAGAGTTTGCTGAGCATAATAGATTTGGCGGACATCAACGAGCGCATAAGCGATGCCGCCTACGGGATAGCGGACATAATCCTCCGCGACATCGAGCCCCACCCGATTATTCAGAAGATAATGGAGGATACAGAGGAGGAGCTCGGTCGCGTTACTGTAAGGGCAGGCTCGGTTCTCATCGGAAAGACCCTCGAACAGCTCAAGCTTCCGAGCAAGATAGGCACGAGGATTTTAGCTATAAAGCGCGGTGAGCGCTACATCTACAACCCGGGAAGGAAGGACACCATCGAGGAAGGCGACGTCCTCATAGCGGTCAGCTCGGACTTGGACAAGCTGAGAAAGCTCGCAGGGGAAGAAGTGGAAGAGGAGGAGTAACCTCTTTCTCATTTTATATCCTCGTCCCTGACGAGCCCCTTCGCGTAGGGGCACAGCTCCTTCAGCGGACAGCTTTCGCACTTCGGCCTTATCGGCTTGCATATGCTCCTCCCGTGGTCAACCATAGCGTGGTTCACGTAAATCCACTTCTCCTTTGGAATCAGCTCCATCAGGTACTCCTCGACTTTCTCCGGGGGAACCCCAGGCGGAGCCAGACCGAGACGCTTGCTTATCCTGTTCACGTGCGTATCCACCGGAATGGCCTGCTTCCCGAAGCCATAAGCTAAGACAATGTTGGCGCACTTCCGGCCTATGCCGGGCAGTTTCATCAGCTCGTTGATGTCGTCCGGAACCTTCCCGCCGTACTTCTCAAGGATTATCCGAGAGGCTTTGACAATCCACTCGCCCTTCGTCTTCCAGAGGCCGACGCCCCTCTTCCTGAGGAACTTGCGCATCTCCTCGACCGGGGTGTTCGCTATCGTCTCGATGTCCTTGTACTTTTCAAAAAGCTCCTCCCAGACGCGGTAGGTAACTTCGTCGCGCATTCTCTGCGAGATTATGCAGTGAACCAGCGTCCTGTAGGGGTCGCCGATTAGGAGCTTCTCTCTCGGGTGGGTCTTCATGAGAATTTCAACGATTTTTTCGGCCCTCTTCCTCTTCTCCTCCCAGCTTTCGTTAAAAGTGAAGCCCTCAAGGCTCAACGACCGTGATTTTCCTGCCATGCACTACCACCACCTTTCCCTCGGCGGCTCTAACCTTTTTCAGGTTCTCGAACTCTCTGCTATAAACCTTTTGCCCGCTCCAGTTGTAGATTCGAACCTCTCTTCCGAGAACGACGACAAACCCCTTCTCGAATGGAATTGCATCCTCTACTTCACTCTCGAACTCGAGCGTGAACTCCTCGACCTCTCCAGCGGAGAACTCGATTTTTGTGCCCTTGTCCACCTTCAGGGGGCTTGGTTCGGCCAAGAGAACCTTGAAGGGCAAAGGTTTTCCGAGGAGCTCCACCTCAATGGTCTCTCCAGTCTTCAGCTCCCTGCCCCTGAGCTTCTCCCTTATTATCTCCTCGAATCCAGCGGGAAGCTCAGCCTCGAAGAGCGGTTTTAGAACGACCTTCATGGAATCACCGGAGTAAGTTTGAGCGGGAGAAGAAAAGGTTAACGTTAGAGAACTTCCCCCCAAAAGCGGGCGAGAACCCAGAAAACGACGTGAGGACGGCATTTCTCTTGGTGCTCGGTCCTTATATTCTGTTCACCGTATGCCCTTATTTCCTTCACTATCGCCCCAAGCAGAACATGCCTGCCTTTTACAACGTCCTCCGTTATCTGCCAGACCATAACCCCTCCGAGGCCCTTTGCGAGGGCGTAGCGGGTCTTCTCCGCAACGCTCTTCGGGTCGTCGTAGGTCAGGAAAGTCCCGTTGAGGCAGTATGCCCAGGGAACCTCTGACCTTTCGCTCCAGAGGACGGAGCAGTTTCCAATGAGCTTTACAACTGAAGAGTAAGGAATTTCATCGGTCGCGTTTTCAAAGCTCTGGTAGAGGCCGAAGTTCCTCGCGGGAACGCCGGTGAAGGCCCTTCCGTAGAAGGGAATCCCGAGGAGGAGCTTCCCCGCGGGAACAATCTTGAGGTACCAGCTAACCGTCCTGTTGACGCTTCCCGGCCCGACGCCATAGAGAGGGGCGTTGAAGTAGGTGAAGTTCAGCCAGGGGCCGGCGTAATCATAGGTCATCAAGCCGATGTAGTCCACGAGACCGCTGACCTTCTCCCAGTCAACGCACGAGGCTGTATCCGCGTCGGCCGGCGCGGTTACGGTTATTGTGTATTCCTCCCCGAGCGTCTCCCTGAGCGTTTGGACGAGCGTCAGAAACTCCTCGCCGCCGTTGGGAACCCAGCAGGGGAACTCCCAGTCGATGTCAACGCCGTCGAGGTCGTATTCCCTGAGGATTGCAAGAACGCTCTCCGCGAAGGCCCGCCTTCCGGCTCTGGAGGAGGCGAACTTCGAAAAGTTCCCGCTGAAAGTCCAACCGCCCACGCTCACGAGGAACTTAACTCCGGGATGGCTCTGTTTGAGCTTATGGAGCTCCTCAAGGTTAATCCCATCCGCGTATGGGTCTCCGAAGACCACCGTTCCGTTCGCAAGGGGCCGGAGGAAGGCGTAGACGACGATGCTGACGTTATCGAGCGGAATCCAAGAGGGGCTGAAGCCGTCGTAGAGCGCCCAGGAGGGGTAGTAAACGCTCACCGTGAAGTTGGTCGCCAGCGCCGGAGCAACTGCGACTGCCGTGATAAACAGGAAGACTACGGCAACCCTCCCCTTCATCGACATCCCCTATCACTCCACCCTCCGCCTTTAAAAACATTCCAAAAATCTTTTAAACGATATGTCGTTCGATATATCAGGTGGTGGCATGGAAAAGCCCTACGTCAAAGGAGCCTTCAAGCTCGTAATCCTTGAGCTGTTGAAGGAGCCGAACCACGGCTACGGGATTATGGCAGAGATGGAGGAGCTTTACGGAATAAAGCTCAGCGCGGGGACGGTTTATCCCATCCTCGCCTCCCTGAAGAGGAGCGGGCTTATCGAGGTCGTGGAGACCGGGGAAAGAGACAGGAAGAGCTACCGAATCACGGACAAGGGTCTTAGATACCTTGAGGAGCACCGGGATGAACTCGAGGAGATAAAAAGAAAGCTCAGGGCCTACAAGACATTCCTCGAACTCGGCGGTGACGAGCTGAAGGAGGCCTTCAAGGAACTGTTCAGGAGGATTGACGAGCTGAGTGACGGGCAGAGGCAAGAGGTCAGGAAAGCGTTCAAAGAGTGCGCGAGGAGGATAAGGCTGATTCTGCTGGGTGGTTGAAGTGGGGGCACCTGACTGGAAGGAGTACCACGAGAAAATGAAGGAAACGGCCCCGCTCGTGATACACTACCCCATATGCGGCGGGGGCGACGAGTGCATCTTCGTCTGTCCCTTCAGCGATAAAATCTGGGAAGTCGTCCCGATGAAGGTGAGCCTCTTCGGGGTGAAGTACAAGGTGAGGCTCAGGCCCTTCATGGCGCACCCAGAGAACTGCAAGAAGTGCTACATCTGCGTCCAGGCCTGCCCGACCGGAGCGCTGAGGCCCGCTGATAAGCCCGTCAGGCATCCTACCCTCGTTCTGCTCTACAACACCCTGAAACTGCCCTTCAAGAAGAGGTACGGCCTCAAGTTCGTCTTTCGCAAGGAGCACGGCGAGAGGTTCAAGCGCAACAACTGGCCGGAAAAGTACGGGGTGGTCTGATGGATGCCATAGTCGTCGAGAACCTCGTCAAGAAGTACGGCGATTTTGAGGCAGTCAGGGGGATAAGCTTTCGGGTTAAGAAGGGCGAGATATTCGCCTTCCTCGGGCCGAACGGGGCCGGAAAGACGACGACGGTTCACGTGCTCACGACCTTACTCAGGCCAACCTCTGGAAGGGCCGTGGTTGCAGGTCACGACGTTCTCAAAGAACCCGACGAGGTCAGGAAGCGAATAGGGATAGTGTTTCAGGAGCCGAGCGTGGACAGGGAACTCACCGCCTGGGAGAACCTCCTGATTCACGGCATGATATACGGCCTGAGCCGGGAGGAGATTAAGGAGAGGGGCGAGGAACTGCTCCGCTTCGTCGAGCTGTGGGAGTTCAGGGACAGACCGCTCAAGTTCTTCTCCGGCGGAATGCAGAGGCGCTTCGAGATAGCGAGGGCGCTCCTCCACGAGCCGGAGGTTCTCTTCCTCGACGAGCCGACGATAGGCCTCGACCCCCAGACGAGGGCGCACATCTGGGACTACATAAGAACCATGCGCGAGGAGAGGGGCGTAACCATATTTCTGACGACCCACTACATGGAGGAGGCCGAACTTTTAGCGGACAGGATAGCGATAATGGACAGGGGGAGGATTATAGCAGAGGGGACCGCTGAAGAACTCAAGAGGCTGGTCGGCAACGACGTAATCTACGTGAGGTTCGAGGGGAAGGCGGAGTGCATGGAGGCGGACTTCCTGAAGGGCTGTAAGGTCCTTCCCGATGGAAGGGTGAGGTTCGACGTCGAGAACGCCTCAGAGGCGCTACCGAAGCTCTTCGAGAGGGCCAAAGAGCTCGGCTTAAGAATCCTCGAGGTTACCTACCACAGGCCGACCCTGAACGACGTGTTCCTCCATCTCACCGGCAGGGAGATTAGGGAGGGCGAAGAGAAGCCCGTGAAAAGCGCCATGAGACTCTGGGGGAGGATGAGATGAGGGTCTTCGCGACGATGGTTTACAGGGAGCTCAAGCGGTTCTCCCGCTCGAGGGCGAGGGTAATCGGGAGCGTAATCAACCCGCTGATATGGCTGGTGTTCTTCGGCAAGGGCTGGGCCGGGGTCTTCAACAACCCGATGGCGCGCCAGCTCTTCGGGGGCGTTGACTACATGACCTACCTCGTGCCCGGAATCATCGTGATGACCGTCTTCAACATGAGCTTCATGCAGGGAATCACGCTCATCTGGGACAGGCAGTTCGGCTTCCTCAAGGAGATTCTCGTGGCTCCAGCGAGCAGAACCGAGGCCATAGTCGGCAGAACGACCGGGGGAGCGATGGTGGCGATGATTCAGGGGGTAATCATACTAGCCCTGAGCTTCGCGCTGGCAAGTCTGAGAGTTTCCGGGATAATCCCCTCCCTCGGACTCTCGTTCCTCCTGGGACTGGCGACTGCAGGAATGGGCGTTGCCATAGCCCTCAAGATGAGCAGTATGGAGGGCTTTCAGATGGTCATAATGATGCTCCTCCTCCCGATGACGTTCCTGAGCGGTGCGTTCTACCCGGTCTCGACGATGCCAGGCTGGATGCAGTGGCTGGCCAAGGTGAACCCCCTAACCTACGCCGTTGACGGAACGCGCTACTACCTTGCAGGTGTCGCGCCCACATTCAGCCTCGCAACCGACTGGGGTGTCCTGCTCCTCCTCGCGGTGCTGTTCAACGGGATAGCCGCATTCGGCTTCAGGAGGGCTACCCTCGGTTAGAGAACTTCTCGTAGCTTATCCTCAGCGCATCGAGGACCGGCAGCTTCTCCCCGGCGAAGAAGCTGAGCATTGCCCCGCCGCCCGTGGATATGTGGCTTATTCCCTTTATGTTGTACCTGTAGATGCTCGCTATGGAGTGGCCGCCTCCGACGACGCTGAAAGCCGGACTCTCGGCTATCGCCCTGAAAACGCCCACCGTTCCGACCGCGAACTCTTCTCTTTCGAAGACGCCCATCGGGCCGTTGGCAACTATGATTTTTGCCTTCAGAAGAATCTCGCGGTACTTCTCCACAGTCCGGGAGCCTATGTCGAGTATTAAATAGCGGTCGAAGAGCCACTTCTCGTCGCTCAGCAGGTCAACCTCAACGCGCTCACCATCGCGGTCAACGGCGAAATCAACGGGGGTTCTCACGTAGGGGTAGAAATCGTCGAGTATTTTTTCCGCCCAGTCAACCAGTTCAAGGAGGCCCTTCTTTTCCATGAACTCAAGGTTGGCATCTCCAAGGTTGAAGCCCTTAGCGAGGGTAAACACGTGGCCGACGAGGCCACCTGTGAGGATTAGATCAGCCCTTCCCTTCCTCAGGACGTTTTCGGCAACTCTGAGCGAGTCATCAACCTTCGCACCGCCGAGCACGTAAACCCTCGGCCTCTCCTCGCTCTCGTATGCCCTGGTTAAGGCGTTGATTTCCTTCTCCATGAGGTATCCCATCACCATAGGCTTCAGCCGGGCGAAGCCAACGAGAGAGGGCTGGCTTCTATGGGCTGCGGCGAAGGCGTCGTTGACGACGTAGTCTATGAGCGGGGCAAGTTTTCTCACGAAGAATGTCTTCTCACACTCCTCAAGGGGCTTGTAAAAGACCTCCTCCGCTGAGAAGCGGAGGTTTTCAAGCATGAGAACCTCGCCCGGTTTGAGAGACCTTATTCTATCCCTGGCAAGCTTTCCGAACACGTCCTCAACGTACTCGACGTCCTGGCCGAGAAGCTCACCGAGGATTTGGGCGTGCTGCTCCGTCGTTATGTAGTCGCCCTTGTAGGGTCTGCTCTGGTGGGTTCCGATTACGACCTTCGCCCCGTCTTCGACAAGGTGCCTCACCGTTGGCAGAACCGCTCTAAAGCGCGCGTCGCTCGTAATCCTGCCGTCCTCCACAGGGGAATTTAAATCGGCCCTCAGAAAAACAGTTTTGCCGTGAAAGTTGAAGTCCGTGAGCCTGAACATCGCATCACCGAAACCGTGTTAAACGGAAGCATTAATAAAGCTTATTTGGACACCAAATTTGAAACCTCAAACAAAGGAGATTTTTATAAGCGGTTACCGCTTAAATTTGATGCAATGGGTGAGCAAAATGCCGTGGGAGGAGGCTCTAATAAGGAATCTGCCCAGAGAAACTCTCATCGACAGCATTGTAGAGCTTCTAAAGCGAATGGGGTTCAGGGACTACGAGCGCGTCCAGAACAGGGCGAGGTGGGGGATAGACGTAATGGCCATACGCGAGGACCCGATAGCGGGTATGGAAAAGGTTGTAATAAGGGTTCACGAAGGCGGTTTGGTGTCATCAAAGGACGTTAACGTTTTTGCGGACATAGTGGACAAGCACAAAGCCGACAGGGGAATACTCGTTTCTCCCGTTGGATTCACAAAGGACGCCAGAACCGTAACGGTGAGGAACTACAGGGGGAGGATAGTCCTCTGGGACGCCGAGAAGCTCGTGTCCCTGTTCACGAACTATGGAATCGAGGCCCCAAAAATAGAGGTTAGGGATGAAAAGGACGAGGAGGAAAGCCCCCTCAAGGAGTTTGAACTCGACGCGCCGCTGCTCTACGACTTCTCCCCTGAGGGCGTTATGAAGCTGATAATCAGGGAAGCCAGGGGAAAGTACCCCGTAAAGGGAAACGAGCTGAAGCCGGAGGAGATTAAGGTCTTCCTCTCGAGCGCGTACATACTATCGTGGTCCGTTGAGGGAAGGGAGGAAAAAGACAAGGCCGTTGTTTTCTCGAAGGACAAACTCGTCACAAGGGCCTCCTCAAGTCAGGAACTCAGCACCCCGGTCAAGAAGGCACTCCTAAACGACAGCTCGAAGATTAAAGCAACTGACAGGGAAATACTGAACAGAATAAGCCCGAGCGAATCCGTAGTCGTTCTGAAGGAAGCCCTATCAAAGGAGCTGAACGTTCCCGAGAGTTTAATCAGGATTCACGACAGGAAGAAGGTCTACGTCCCCGAGAGGGTTGAGGTCAGGCTGAAGGTCGGGAGGAACAGAGGTACGGCGGCCGTTGAACCGGTGAGTGAGAAGGTCGAGCTTGAGCTGAACCCCCTCCCTGAGGAGCACTTCACGGAGAGGGTTAAGAGGTACCTACGGGAAAAGCTCGGAGAAGAGCCTGAAGAGATAAAGACCGAAAGAGATGAGTGGAAGGTCAGGGTCTCCGGCAGGACGCACCGCTTTACGTTCGACTTCAAGTTCAACGCCTACACGGGAGAGACGCTCAGGGCTGAAACACTGCTCACCGACGAAGCCCTTAGGGAGCTGATTGAATCGGAGTATCCCAGCGGCAGAATCCTTGGAATTGAAAAGGGCAAGAAAGTCGCCGTCGTCGAGGTCGAGGTTCCGGACGGCATAGCAGTCCTCGAGGTCAGCCTTGAAGACGGGAAACTTCGGGAAGTCCGGAAACTGCCGTCGCCCGAGGAAGCCGTTGAGAACGCAAAGAAGGTCGTCGAGGGGAACTTCCCCGTAAAAGGACTGAGGCTAACCTCAAGCAGGGTTATAGAGCACAAGTTCCTCGAGCTTGAACTCGAGGGGGAGGGCGGGAAAGCGGTCGTCAAAATAGACGGCTCAACCAGGGACGTCCTGGACTACGTTGTTGAGATAACGCCCGAAAAGGCCAAAGAACTCGTGAAGGAAAAGTACCCGGACTTTGAAGTCAGGAGCGTAAAGGAAGGGGACGCTTCCTACGTGGTGGGGGCCGAGAACGACAGGTACCGGGTCACGGTCCGGGTCAGCAAGGACGGCAAGCTGATTGAGGAAACGGACAGGGTTCTGAAGGAAGACGTCGCCAGGGAGCTTGCACTGAAGAGAATCAAGGAGATAGATGAAACCGCCGAACTCAAGTCGCTGAAGCTTGAAAACGACTGGGTTGCCGAGTTTCAGGGAAGCACAAAGGTTGGAAGGGTCGTCCTCGACAGGAAGACCGGCGAGGTTAAGGAGGAGGACGTCCGCTTCACGGAGGTGGCACTTGAGAACAGCTTCCACGAGCACATAAGGAAGATTTACGGCGAAACCGAGCTGAGAACCGAGAGGCTGACCCACTACAAGGAGCAGAACTACGTCCACATAAAGGTCGCCGGAAAGGACCACCTCTACTACGCGAGGATTGACACGAGAACGGGGAAGATAATAAGCGAGGACAGGGCGCCCGTTAAAGGGCTGACCGCGAAGCTCAAACAGCTCCAGCTCGAGAGCAAGTACAAGTGATTACGTCAATTACGTCATCAGCATGTTCTCTATCATCTTTATCGCTTCCACTATCTTCCTCTCGGGCCTGTCCTCGTTGCGCGGTATTTCGAGGTTTATTACCAGCCTCTCCTCCTTGCCGTCGTCGAAGTCGTAAATCTCAAGCTCTTCAACCTCAACGTCCTCGAAGATGCTCTCGAGTTCCGGACTGAGGATTTTGCCCTCGTTGCCGTAAACCTCGACGCGGACGACGTCGTCGGTGGTTGAAGCAACAACCACAATCTCGTAGGGACCGACCTTCTTGACGAAGCGGAGAACGCTTCCGTATCCCTCAACCTCCTCCTTGAAGCCGAGCTGGAGCATCGTCGAGCGTATCGCCTCGGTCTTGCTCCTAATCCTGTCGAGAATCCTCTCACGCAGTTTATAGCTCTCCTCAAGGGCCTTCTTTATGCCCTCACCGGCCCTCTCAACCGGCCCCTCCCATATGCCGATGACCTTTATACCGGATGAGGTCGGTTTGAGCTCAATCTTGAGGGAATCAACGTCAAAGTCTCGCAAATCCTCTATTTTAAGCTCGCCGAGGGTGAGTATCTCAAACTCAATCCTCACGGCGTCTCCGAAGGCCTTGCCTTTGAACTTCACCCCCATCACCAAGGGACGCTCTAAGCTACGGTTTAAAAACCCTTCCATGGAAGTCGGGTGAGGAATTGCTCTTCCGAAGGTTTTTCGAGAAAAATCGGAAAAAGGATGGAGTTTGAAAAGCTCATTTCCGGCCAAGTTTCCAAAGAATAAGAACAATCACGGCCAGAAGCAGAAACGTCCCGGGACCACGGATGCTCCGCCCGCTGGTGGGTGACGAAGTGCTCGATGCTGCCGGTGAAGTTGTAGTTGCTGGCGTCGTGGTGTTCGACAATGGAGTCGGGGTGACAGTTGGGGTAGTATTCTCGGCCTCCAGCCGGACCACCGAGACGTTCACCATAGGAGTGGCGTTTATGTAGGGATAAGAAAGCGTCAGCCTCCAGTTTCCGACGGGAACGGTGGCATGGGCGACGCCGAGCTTCATGCGGAACCTTATCCTTCCGCCGGCGTAGTAGAAGAAGGGGCATGTAGATGAGAGCGGAACGCCGTGAGAGAGCGCCCATTCCTCCCCCGCCAGGGAGAGTCCAGTTTGATAGTCCCGGAAGTAGAGCAGGACGCCGTTTCCGACCTGGATTCCCTGCAGTCTCTTCACGATGGCCGTATCGTTGGGGACGCAGCCGGAAAAGTTCGCGAGGGGAATCCTGTGGAAGTCAACACGGTAGTCGTTAAACACTACCTCAACACTCGTGACGTTCCAGACGTGGTACCAAGGAACTTCCTCGGTCACGGCACTTGGCGAGAAGTTGCCCTCGATGAGCGTGTGGTTCCGCCAGTCGTAGAGGTAGTACCTCTTGGGATGACATGAGGCACACTCATAGAACCAGTGGTCTTTGAAGTAGTAGAAAGACCCAGGAACCGGGACGTTCAGGTAAACCAGCCTGGAGCCGTTGATTAGTTCGGCGTGAAGGGCGGTGTCGCTCCAGCCCGCGGTCTCGGCCTCGAGGTCGATGAAAGTCGTGTTCGTCGGGGAGTAATGCGGGTAAACGCCCAGCTCCCACAGGTACACCCTGCCCCAACCGGTCGGAACCTCTATCTCGGGAACGGAGGAGTTTCCTCCAGCGCTCACCGAAAACTCAGGGACGCTTAGGGCCAAGCTGTCCCCGTAGGGAACGAAGGTCAGGAGGGGCCTCAGCCGACCGTTCCGGTAGTAGAGGACGAGCGGAAAACTCTTCTCCGGGAACTCGCCCCCCTTGTAGTACACCCACCGATGGGGAAGGTATGGGTTTGAGAAGTTTTCCACTACAAGGCTCCCGTTTCCGCAGAGGGATATTCCATATGTCGGAAGGTAGATGAGAAGACCTCCCCTGAAGGGAACTGCCCTTAGGTACTCCAGAAACCTCCGCTCGCTGAGTCCCTCGGAGACGTTGAAAGCGAGAGGCTCGAGGTAGGGCCTGAGAAGGCCGAGCGGAACCGAGTAAGTGCCATTGTAGGGTGAGGAGAAGACCAGCGAGCCGTTTGAGACTCTCGGCCAGAGGGACATCACCGTGGGGAGGTTGTACAGCGTCCAGTCCGTTAGGGCCGAGACGTTCACCAGCTTGCCGAAGCGTTTTTGAGAGGGAAAATACTCGCGGACGGCATGGGGGTAAACGAGGAACCACCGGTGGCCGAATGGGGCGAACGAGGACGAGTTGTACCCGAGGAGCCAGGTAACGTTCGCCAGCCTCGTTCCGTTGCCGAACTCGATTAGGAGGTCGTCGGTCCGGTTCCACACGTGGCACTGGAAGTCGCTGTCGGGGGAATCTATGGGGCACATGTAGTCCACGTAACCGCTGTAGACGTCGCCCCGCAAGAGGAGGAAGGCAGTACTCCCGTTGCTCGCCAGCGTAAGGTGGAACATAACGGGAAACGCCGGAATCACGTAGGCCGGCTGAGTGCTCGGGGACGCGCCCAAAGGCTGTGCCATTGAGAGCAACAGGAGAAGAAGCGGGATTAACGCAAGACACTTTCTCACACTTCATCACCTCCAGTCTTCCGGAAGAGCATCGCGGAGAGAGTGGCCAGTAGGAGGATAACTCCGGGTCCGCAGATTTCCCGGTTTTCTCCCCTCGCCGTGGACGTTTCCGAAGGGGTTGAGGGAGTGCAGTTAAGGTCGGGGCCAACCTTCGGCGGAACCGGGAGGAGTGTGCCGTTGACGGAACGGAACAGGGGGTAGAACCTTCCGTTCACCCCTACGGCGAAGGGAACGTGGGGAAGGACCTTTGAAATTTTCTCGTTCAGGATTATGACCGTGTGGTTGTTCGAAAAACCCAGGAATTCCGCTGGATAGCTCACCGTGAGGTTCCCAACTCTCACGGAATACCAATCAACGGAGACGTTCGGCAATTCAACGGGACTCACGTTGGAGTCGTTGAGACAGGCAGGATTAAAAGTCGCGTTCTCAACGCTACCGTTCCAGAGGTGGAGCTTAAACCTCCAGAGGCCGTTTTCAAACGTCACAGCAGGTTCTTCAGGATAGGCGCCGAGAAAGTACGGCCCGCTGGAGGAAACATAAAAGAGGTAGCTGGAAACCATGTCGGGAACGAGAGTGCAGTTGAGCGGATTCCCCGGGCACACTCCCGGACTAAGAACCTCATAACCAACAACAAGAAGAACACCCTCTCCTCCCCTGTAAACGCCGTCCACCCGAAGCGCCGTGATGGGGAACCTAACGCTGGCGCTTCTGCAGACCGTCACGTTGACGATTTTAACATCGCCCGGGAACCAGAAGCCCTGAACGAGGCCCTCAGAGTTGTTCGTGGTGTTGATGTAGAGAAGGGTTATCTTTTTCGTGAGATTGCCCTTTTTAAGGGTGAAGTAAACAGGAAAAACGCTCGATTTTGGGAAGGTTATCGGCCCTCCCGGGGACCAGTTGGTGACGTTTTCACTTAAAGCAATCCAGAGGTCGCTAACGTTCGCGTAACCCCACTCGCCGGGGCCGAGGGACTGAAGTTCAATCCGCCAGCCGTCTATCGAGTCGCTGACGTTTCCCCTCGGAAGCTCGAACCACTCCACGTCGGCGGGTTTGATGCAGAGGTCCCGGAGGTCGAGGCGATAAATCCTGTCAACCAGCGTCGAGCAGGCGGGGGGATAGTACTCGGTCCAGAGGTACCAGCTCCCGTTGAAGAAGGTAGCCCCCCTGTAGAATACCCTCCACGTTGGAAGGCCCAGGGCGGGCGTGAAGTTGAGGAGGTAGAGCTGGGAACCGTTGAAGTAGAGCAGGTAATCGTAGTCGGAGTAAACCTCGGGCCAGCAATCGACCATGCCGCAGGTGATTCCCCACTGGAGGACGTCCAGATGGATTAGGGCGTCGGTTCCGTTCGAGAGAACTGAGTACTTCACCTCGTAGACGGGGCCGGGTGACCTAACTTGATACGCCGAGACGGGAACCGCGAGCAGCAGGAGCGCAATGAGTGGAATCGCCTTCCGCATTCTCCCATCTCCCCTCGTATTGGAAGGGTAGCTTAACACAGGGTGCCTTTAGATGAGGGCTAACCAACCATCGGGTTCCAGTTGGAGGCGGGACTTAAAAACGTTGCCGGAGGATAAGCACGTTTAACATCGAGGGTTGAACTTGCAGAATAGAAAGAGGCCAAAAAGGAAAGGACCTCAGAATATCAACGGCGCCCTGTACTCGCCCCAGACCTCGCGGAGGACGTCGGTGACCTCGCCGAGGGTCGCGAGGTGCCTGTGGGCCTCGATGATGTAGGGCATGAGGTTCTCGTCGTCGGTTTCGGCCGCGTTCCTGAGCTTGTCGAGAGCTTCTTCGACCTTCTTGCTGTCGCGCTCACTCCTCAGCTTCTTGAGCCTTTCAATCTGCTTCTCGCGAATGCTCGGGTCAACCTTGAGTATCTCGACCTCAAGGGGCTCGTCGGTCTGGAACTTGTTGACGCCGACGATTATCCTCTTCCCTTCTTCGATTTCCTTCTGGTACTTGTAGGCGGCATCGGCAATCTCCTTCTGGATGTAACCGCGCTCTATGGCCCTCATCATTCCACCCATCTTCTGAATCTTCTCGATGTACTTCAGAGCCTCCTCGTAGATGTGGTCGGTGAGCCACTCGATGTAGTAGGAACCACCGAGCGGGTCAACGGTGTCTGCAACACCACTCTCGTAGGCGATAATCTGCTGGGTTCTCAAAGCTATTCTTACGCTCTTCTCTGTTGGGAGTGAGAGGGCCTCGTCGTAGGAGTTGGTATGCAAACTCTGGGTTCCTCCAAGAACCGCCGCGAGGGCCTGTATAGCAACCCTGACTATGTTGTTCTCCGGCTGCTGAGCGGTAAGGGTCGAACCTGCCGTCTGGGTGTGGAAGCGGAGCATCATGGAGCGCGGGTTCTTGGCGTTGAACCACTCCTTCATGATGTAGGCCCAGAGCCTTCTAGCAGCTCTGAACTTGGCAATCTCCTCGAGGAAGTTGTTGTGGGCGTTGAAGAA
This sequence comes from Thermococcus sp., assembly GCF_027066465.1. Taxonomy (GTDB): domain Archaea; phylum Methanobacteriota_B; class Thermococci; order Thermococcales; family Thermococcaceae; genus Thermococcus. The sequence goes on along the minus strand of NZ_JAMONU010000128.1, from coordinate 13,100 downwards.
GAAGCTCAGCCTTGGGGCGAACTTGTCAACTTCCATGCCCCTGTCTATGACGGCCTTGACGTACTCTATACCGTCGGCCAGGGTGAAGGCAACCTCTTGGACCGCGTTGGCTCCGGCCTCTCTGATGTGGTAGCCGCTTATGCTTATCGAGTTCCACTTGGGAACCTTCTCGGCGCAGTACATTATGATGTCCGTTGTAAGGCGCATGCTCGGCTGGGGCGGGAAGATGTAGGTTCCCCTCGCTATGTACTCCTTCAGGATGTCGTTCTGAACCGTTCCGCGAAGCTTCTCCTGTGGAACGCCCTGCTCCTCGGCAACCAGAATGTACATCGCGAGCAGGTTTGCCGCTGTCGAGTTAATCGTCATGCTCGTTGAGACCTTGTCGAGCGGAATGCCGTCGAAGAGAATCCTCATGTCCCAGAGCGAATCAATGGCAACGCCGACCTTTCCGACCTCGCCTTCGGCCATCGGGTGGTCGGAGTCGTAGCCGAGCTGGGTCGGCAAATCAAAGGCGACGCTCAAACCGGTCTGCCCCTGCTCCAAAAGGTACTTGTAGCGCTTGTTGCTCTCCTCGGCGGTGGCGTAGCCCGCGTACTGCCTCATCGTCCAGAATCTGCCACGGTACATCGTTGCGTAGACACCGCGCGTGAAGGGATACTCACCCGGAAAGCCGAGCTTCTCAAGGTAGTCCCAGTCCTCGCCGAGGTCAGCGGGAGTGTAGAGCCTCTTAATCTCGAAACCATCATCGGTCATGAACTTCTCCTTTCTCTCAGGGGCCTTCTGGAGGAACGCCGTGACTGTTGTTTCCTCCCAGCGCTTCTCCTCCTCGCGGATCTTGGCGAGCTTCTCCTTATCGAAGGTCATATCAACCACCGCTTAGGATAGGGCGGGGAACTATAAAAACCTTTTACATAGCGAAAGGAAGCATTTGGCATTGGATAAAAAGTCCATCAGTCCGGGAACTCCCCTTTGACGAGGAGGAGCCACGTGGCAGAGAGCAGGCCGGAGGAGGCAACTGCAAAGGCCACCGCAGTCTTCCAGGGCGTTCCGGCCACGCTCAGGTTTCCAAAGCCTATCTTCAACATCACGAGGGCCTGATAGCCGAGGGTCAGCCTCTCGGGGTGCTCGAAGTAGGGAACCTGCGGAAGGAGGAACTGGCCGAGGAAGAGTATTCCGAACGTGGCGAGGGTTGCGTAGAGGGGCCTTCTGACGAGGACAGCCAAAAACATCGAGAGCGCCCCGAGAAAGGCCAGGATTACGGCGGTCGAAGCGAGGACCGCTCCAAAGTCAACGGCGAGGGCCTTAACCCCAGCCAAGCCCGTATGGTATGGGAGGGGAGCGTAGAGCCAGACCACCGCGTAGGGGATTCCAAAGAGTACGAGGAGTGCAGATAAACCCGCGAGGAACTTTCCGGCAAGGAACTCGCCGATTCCGATGGGCCTTGCGAGGATTAGCCTTATCGTGCCCCTGTCAATCTCCCCAGCGATTAGGTCGCTCATTATTATGACCGCTATGAGCTGGCCGATTATCCCGAGCCAGTAGTTTGGAAGCAGGTCGGCGAAGAGGCCTTCAAAGCCCTTCTTAAGCTCCTCAACCCCCGTCCCGTTCGCGTTGGGGCTGAGCAGGTAGATTACCGCAGGGAAAATCGTAACGAGGAAGAGTAGCTTGAACTTCCGCGAGCGGATTAACCTTAGAAACTCAGTCTCGAGAACCGGCGTCATTCTTCCCACCCCGCGTTGAAGCGCTTCATGAGGATTCTCTCCAGCGGACTCGTGTGGGGCTTGAAGAGCTTCAGCGCGAGGCCGTTCTCACTTATAAACTGCGGAACTTCCGTGAAGAACCTCTCCGCGAAGCGCTCGTCAAGGCGAACCCGCAGGATTCCCTCTTCCTCCCAGACCTCGCGCACGTAAACCTTGTCGCGCAGGAACTCCATCAGCAGGGCGTTGTCCGAGACGACCACGTCGTAGTCATTGCTCTCGAACCTCGTCAGGTCTTTGACGCGCCCCTGCTCTATCATCTGGCCGTCCTTGATTATGCCCACGTAGTTGCACGTCCTCTCGATTTCGCTGACTATGTGGCTCGACAGGAAGACCGTCTTCCCTGCCTTCGCCAGCTCGAGGACCTTTCCTATGAACTCTATTCGACCGATGGGGTCGAGGTTGCTGGTCGGCTCGTCGAGGATGAGCAGTTCAGGGTCGCCGATTAGGGCGGACGCGAAGGAAACCCTCTGCCTCTGCCCGCTCGAGAGCTCCCTCACCCTGTTGAAGGCGAGCCTTCCGACGCCGGTGTAGGCCATCAGCTCCCTCGCCCGTTTTATCGCTTCCTCCCTTCTGAGGCCGGAGAGCCTGCCCATATAAACCAGAAACTCGAAAACAGTCATGTCTTCGTAGGCTAAGGGTTTCTCGGGCATGTAGCCGACTTTCCTCATGATTTCAACCCTCTCGCGGGGCATCTCAAGGCCCAGAATCCTAATCTCGCCGTAGGTCGGCTTCAGCGCGCCAGTGAGCATCTTGATTGTCGTCGTCTTTCCTGCCCCGTTCGGCCCGAGGAAGCCGTAAACGACCCCCTTCGGAACCCTGAGGTCGAGATTATAAACGATGTTGCGCTTTCCGAAGAACTTGGTGAGCCTGAGGGTCTCAATGGCGTAGTCGGTCATCTTAACACCTAAATCGAAATCGAAGCGGTACTAATAAGCTTTGTGCCAGCGTATATACGGAAGTGTAGAGAATAGTTGGCACTCTGACAGAAACTTTCCCAACGTCCCTCAGTTGTTTGAACATCTTACAATGATTGCACCAAAAAACTAATATTTTTCGAACTTTATTCGAATTCTCGAAAACTTTACGGAGGTGATGGGGTGCAGACCGTGGCAAGGAGGGCCAGCTCCAAGTGGGTCACGGGATTAAGACCCAAACTGGAGGAAGCCTTCTCGCGCGGGGTCTTTGAAGGAACCCTCATCGGGAGGGCCGAGCTCAAGGGGCTTGACATGCTGGAGGTCGTCGAGATAAAGCTCGTTCCCGGAAAGCCGGAGGGACCTTCCTTCGAGGTCTCGGGTAGAATCGTGACCTTCAAGTTCCCCGTGGAGAAGGGGGATAGCCTTGACGACGTCTACTACCCCCTGATGGGCATGCTCAACAGGGTCTAAAGCTTTAAGCTCCCTCCCCAAGTTTTTCTGATGCTCGTCAAAGGTATAGGTCTCGACAGCTCGGCAAAGCTTGCCTTCCAGAGCCACGCCCACAGCGACCACTTCGTTAGCGGGGAGGTTATCTTCGCGACCAGAGCAACTAAGTTCCTCAGCCACCTCCGCAAGGGCGGGTTCTACCGCGAGGTCAGGTTCGGGAAGACCTTCTACATCGGCGACGTTAAGGCGAAGCTCTATCCAGCTGGACATATGCTCGGTTCGGCCGGAATAAAGCTCTGGCTCGAGGCCGGAACGCTCTTCTACACCGGCGATACCAAGTGGTTCAAGCTGAGAACCGCTGAAAAGAGCCGCTTCCCGAGGGCGGACTTCCTGATAATCGAGGCGACCTTCGGCGTTCCAGCTTTCACGTTCCCCTCACCGAGGGAAGCTGAGAAGAGGCTAATCGCCTTTGTCGAAGAAGCGCTTGACAGAGGAAAGAAGCCTGTTCTCTACGTGAACCAGACCGGGAAGGCGCAGGAGGTTATGAAGATACTCGACGTCCACGGGATAACCGTAAGGCCCTCGCGCGAGATGCTGAAGGTTGCCCGGGTTTACTCCAAGTTCGGGGTTCGCTTTGGCAACATCGAGAAGGATGGAGAGGTAATCCTCCGCTCCTACCGCTCGCCGAGGGTCGAGAACTCTTTGAGTTCCTGGGAGCTGACTGTTTCCGGCTTTGGAAGGCTGAAGCTCAGCAACCACGCCGACTTCTGGGAGCTGGTGAGAATAGTGGAAAAAGTCAAACCCGAAAGGGTCTTTACGGTTTACGGTTTTGCCCGGGAGTTTGCGAGGATGCTCTCGGGATTGGGATTCGGTGCGATACCCTTGAGCCCTAGCAGTATTTTGAATATTTGACGAATACCGATAAATTCTGTTGAACATACTTGTTGCGGAGGCAAAATTTAAACCGAAACCTTAATATATTCGAAATTTGTTGTTAAATATAGAAAAAATTTCGATAAAACAGGGGATTTAACTGAATGAGTTGCGGGCACGCGGCAGTGCTCCCGTGGCCAGACACCCTGCTGAAATCAGAAAAAGCTTGAGGGGGTGATACCCAAGCCCACACGGGCTTTCAACTCCTTTTTCTGCTCTTCTCCATCGAATTTTAGTCACCTTTTGTATAGTAAATCGAAAAGTTTATAAAGGGTTCCTTTTTAGTAACTATCGGTAACCAAAATAGAGGCCGTCGGGAGGTGATGCCCGATGGTCTGGAGGAGGGACCGCTACTACTGGGACCCCTTCGACATAATGAGGGAAATCCAGGAGGAGATTGACGCCATCTTCAGGGACTTCTTCAGGGGGCCGAGAATCTGGAGCTACCGCGAGCCCAGGGAGCGCTACGAGTTCACAGCCGAGACCTGGAGAGAGCCCTTCGTGGACATCTTCGACAGGGGAGACAAGTTCGTCATCACCGTTGAGCTCCCAGGAGTCAGAAAGGAGGACATCAAGCTCAGGGTTACGGAAGACACCGTTTACATCGAGGCCCAGATAAGGCGCGAGAAGGAGCTTGAGGAGGAGGGCGCGATAAGAATCGAGCGCTACTACAGCGGCTACAGGAGGGTCATCAGGCTTCCGGAGGAGGTCATTCCCGAGAAAGCCAAGGCCCGCTACAACAACGGCGTCCTCGAAATCGAGCTCCCCAAGAAGGCCCCAAAGAAGTCTGAAGGCGAGGGCTTCGAGGTTAAGATTGAGTGACCCTTTCGTTGTTTTCATTTAATTGGGTAAAATAAGGTCCTCCCAATCATCGCTCACAAAACGGAGGTGGTGTACATGAGCGAGAGGAAGGAAATCAAGCTTAAGGTTGCGTCCGCTTACCAGAGGGACGTTGGTAGGGGAATCGTCAGGATTGACAGGAACGCGATGCGCGAGCTTGGCGTTCAGCCGGGCGACATAGTCGAGATTATCGGAACCAAAAACACTGCAGCGGTCGTCTGGCCGGCTTATCCGGAGGACGAGGGACTCAACATCATAAGAATGGACGGAACCATCAGAAAGAACGCCGGAGTTGGACTCGGCGACGAGGTTACCGTGAGAAAGGCCGACGTTAAGGAGGCGAAGAAGGTCATCGTTGCTCCGACAGAGCCGATTAGATTTGGAAGGGACTTCGTCGAGTGGCTCCACAGCAGGCTCGTCGGCAGGCCCGTCGTCAGGGGAGACTACATAAAGGTAGGAATCCTCGGTCAGGAGCTCACCTTCGTCGTCACCGCAACGACTCCGGCCGGAATAGTCCAGATAACTGAATTCACAGAGTTTGAAGTCAGCGAGAAGCCCGTCAAGGAGGTCGCCAAGACTGCCACGCTCGGCGTTACCTATGAGGACATTGGTGGCCTGAAGGATGTCATCCAGAAGGTCAGGGAGATGATTGAGCTTCCGCTCAAGCACCCGGAGATATTCGAGAAGCTCGGCATCGAGCCTCCGAAGGGTGTTCTCCTCTACGGTCCACCCGGAACAGGAAAAACACTACTCGCTAAAGCCGTCGCCAACGAAGCTAACGCACACTTCATAGCCATCAACGGGCCTGAAATAATGAGCAAGTACTACGGTGAGAGTGAGGAACGCCTTAGGGAGGTCTTCAAAGAAGCGGAAGAGAACGCACCGGCGATAATCTTCATCGACGAGATTGACAGCATCGCCCCGAAGAGAGAGGAGACTCACGGTGAGGTCGAGAAGAGGGTTGTTTCGCAGCTACTCACGCTGATGGACGGTCTGAAGAGCAGGGGCAAGGTCATAGTCATCGGTGCAACCAACAGACCAGATGCCATCGACCCGGCCTTGAGGAGGCCTGGAAGGTTCGACAGGGAGATAGAGGTCGGCGTCCCGGACAAGCAGGGAAGAAAAGAAATACTCCAGATACACACCAGAGGAATGCCAATCGAGCCGGACTTCAGGAGGGACAAGGTGCTGGAGATACTCGAGAAGCTCCGCGGCGACGAGAGGTTCAGGGACGTTATAGAGGGGGCCATAGAGAAGGTCGAGAAGGCGAAGGACGAGGAGGAGATAAAGAGAGCCCTCAGGGAGCTCGACGAGAGGCTCTACGACGAGGTCAAGGCGAGGCTCATCGACGCTCTGCTGGAGGAGCTGGCCGAGATAACGCACGGATTCGTCGGTGCCGACCTTGCGGCGCTGGCAAGAGAAGCCGCAATGGCTGCACTCAGAAGGCTCATAAACGAGGGTAAGATTGACTTCGAGGCCGAGCACATACCCAGGGAAGTCCTCGAGGAGCTCAAGGTCACGAGGAAGGACTTCTATGAGGCGCTGAAGATGGTCGAGCCCTCAGCACTCAGAGAAGTCCTCATAGAAGTTCCAAACGTCCACTGGGAAGACATAGGCGGCCTCGAAGACGTCAAACAAGAACTCAGAGAAGCAGTAGAATGGCCACTCAAATACCCGGAGGCCTTCAGAGGACTCGGAATCACCCCGCCGAAGGGCATACTCCTCTACGGTCCGCCGGGAACCGGTAAAACCCTCCTCGCGAAGGCGGTAGCAAACGAGAGCGAGGCAAACTTCATTGCCATCAAGGGTCCAGAGGTGCTCAGCAAGTGGGTCGGCGAGAGCGAGAAGAACATCAGGGAGATATTCAGGAAGGCCCGCCAGGCGGCCCCAACGGTGATATTCATCGACGAGATTGACGCGATAGCTCCGCGCAGGGGAACCGACGTCAACCGCGTTACGGACAGGCTCATCAACCAGCTCCTCACCGAGATGGATGGAATCCAGGAGAACAGCGGTGTCGTTGTAATTGGTGCTACTAATAGGCCGGATATCATCGATCCGGCCCTGCTCAGGCCTGGGCGCTTTGACAGGCTGATACTCGTGCCAGCTCCGGACGAGAAGGCCAGGCTTGAGATATTCAAGGTGCACACCAGAAAGGTCCCGCTCGCGGAAGACGTGAACCTCGAGGAGCTCGCCAAGAGAACCGAGGGCTACACCGGTGCCGACATCGAGGCCGTCGTCAGAGAGGCCGCGATGCTTGCCATGAGGAGGGCGCTCCAAGAGGGCATCATCAAGCCCGGCATGAAGGCCGACGAAATCAGGAGAAAGGTCAAGGTCACCATGAAGGACTTCGAGGAGGCCCTGAAAAAGATTGGGCCGTCGGTGAGCAAGGAGACGATGGAGTACTACAGGAAGATACAGGAGCAGTTCAAGCAGTCACGCGGCTGACCGCGTGGCACCTTCACATTTTTAACTTCTTCCGTTCTATCCTCTGAGGTGGTTCGATGAGGAGGAAGCTTGGGGTTTTGGTTTTTCTTGCGGTAGTTCTGATGATGTACCTCTATCCACTCTCGATAGTCCCGCTCCTGCTCCTCGCGAGGGAGTGGGAAGAATTCCGGGAGGAATGGAGGAAGTCCACCCTTTTTATAGGACTCTCTCTGCCCCTCTACGGGGCGAAGGTCGTTCTCGGGCTTTCCGGCTGGACGAAGACACTCGGAATAACCCCAGTCCAGGCGGGGCCTGCCGTAGAGTGGGCGGTACTGCTGGCGTTTACGGCGCTCCAAACTGTGGCGGTTTACTACGTCTACCGCGTCGCGGCCGGTCTTAGGCTTCCCTACACGAGAACGGGCGGGATGATAATGGTCATCGCCGTTCCACTTCACCTGATTAGCATCATGGTTTACTTCATCCTCACGTGGACCGGGTTAATCCTCTTCCTGCTCGGTCTGGAAAGCGGAAAGGAGGTGATAGGATGATTTATGGGGTGCTCCTGAGCATACCCGAGAAGTTCGTTACAAAGTACGAGGACGAGGTAAGGAAGGCCATAGGCTACGGCATAGCTAGGGGAGACATAATAAGCTTCACCGAGGCCCGCTACAAGGGCGACGTTGCCTTCGTCATGCTCGCCCGCTCCAACAGGGCCGCCGAAAGGGTTGCAAACGAACTCAAGGAACTGCCCATAAACGTCAAGGTCATAGAGATTGAGGGGAAGAGCTGATTCCATTTTTCTTTTATTATAGGGTAAAGTTAATAAGTTCAAATCTCGAATTTTAATAGGTGGTTTCGTTGGAGTTAACGTACTGGATGCTCGTTTTCCAGGCTCTCTTCACAGCTGGGCCGCTGGCGGCAATCCTGTGGTTTCTGCTTAAAGTAAGGCCGAAGTTCCCCTCAATGCTGTCCGTTGGTCTCGTCGTTTTCTTCGGTGCCCTCGTCTTCCTCTTCGTGAACTCGATAATCGAGTTCTCGTTCTCACCTCTGACCAACCCGAATGCAACGGCAATCTCAATAGGCTACGGCTTTGAGATATCCCTAACGGAAGAAACCCTGAAGCTTCTCGTAGCGGCCCTCGGGGTGTTTATAGCCAAAGAGGAATCGGCGTGGACGGACATCAGGCTATCGCTTGCCTTTCTCTCGGGACTGACATTTGGCGTTTGGGAGGGAATCAACCACTCTCTGGTGTACGAATACCCCTCGACATGGGAACTCCTATCAATGTGGCTCTCAAGGGCGATACATCCGCTGATGACCCCCACCCTGATGGCTGGGATAATCCTTGTCCTGAAGGGTAGGAAGCTCGAGGGAGCATTAATAGGCAGCTCCCCCTACGTTACCCACGCCCTGCTCGACCACTACCTTTCGCTGGGCAACTACGTGATATCGTGTGTGCTCCTCCTGCTGGCAATAGCGGCCTTTGTGGTGGCAGTGTATCTCCTCCTCCCTGCAGTCAGGGAGGAAAAGGAGAGGCGCACAAAGTTTCAGCGTGAAGCAACTGTGAGCGTAAAAGACCACTGGCTGATGAAGATAGACGGGACTTAAAGAGGGAAGAAAATTTCTCATTCAAGTTTTTCGAGTTCGTATACCATTGCTTCTCTCCTTTTAAGCTCCCTCAGGGCCACCCGTCTGGCCTCATCGGCGGTTTCGACTTCAATCACGATTGTCTCCCCGTGGTGTTCCCCACCATGAAGGGTCAAGGCCCACCTCATGGTATCACCGCAGGGTTTTGTCATTCTGTCAAACTTTATAAGTTTAGCGGGGCCAGATTTGAACCATGAAGCTGTCAATACGACAGGAATATTTAAGCATGGTCATTGAAAGGGCCAGGAAGTCAAAGATAGAAATCTGTGGTCTCCTCTTCGGCCGAAAATCGCAGGGAGAACCCCTCGTTGAGGAGGTAGTTGGGGTTCCAAACAGCCTCGGCTCTGAGATGGGTTTCAGGATGGAACCCACGGAGGCCATCAGGGCCATTGAAAACGCTGAAAGGAAGGGTCTGGAGCTTGTGGGAATCTACCACTCCCACCTGAGGTGTCCTCCCCTGCCCAGTGAGAAAGACGCTGAGGGAAGGGTCTTAAGGAACGATAAGGTTGAGGAAGTCAGGATTAAAACCACTTAGGAACTCACAGTGTTACTCGTCCCTAATCACTATCTCTATCCTTCTGCCCTCGCGGTAACCCTTCATGGCCGAGAGCATGCCCTTTATCGTCTTCTCCACGAGCTCCTGCACCCAGTCCTTCATCGGCAGAACCTGACCGTCTATCTTGACCGTGACTTTGGGCTTCGAGCTTAAAACAACGCAGTCCTTGAGCGTTTTCTCGCCCTTGACTATCATCCTTGCCATTTCCGAGCATTTAAAGCCGCAGAGACCGCAGTCTATATTTGGCAACATAAATGCCCTTTTCTCGACGAGGTCGGCGAGCCTCTCGGGTTCCCTCGTCGCATCAATAACCGGGAGGCCGTCAATTTCCTCAACCCCCGTCGAAGCTATGACCCCGCTCACAGCTATGGCGAGGCCGTCGTTAAGCTCTCTAACGTCCTCCTCGCTCCTCGCGCATATCACCTTTGGAACGTGCTGGATTGATTTGAAACCCTCGAGGAGGAGAAAATCCGCCGAAACCATCGAGAAGAGCGCGTTTATGTCCTTAGCCTTGAAAAGCACCGCATCGGTGTCGTGCGCCCTGACGAGAACGGCATCGGCTATTTTAGAGAACCGCCAGGTGTCGCTCCCTTCTCTGTCAAAGTCCGCGTGCATGCTCTTCGCTATTGCCACGCGGTAGCCGCGCTCCTTAAGAACCCTTGCGACGGCCTCAACCGTCGTCGTCTTCCCGCTCTTCTTGAAGCCGACGAAGGCAACCCCCCTCATGCTCCCACCTCACAGCAGGGTTATCCAGTTGAGGTCGTCTATCTTGACTATCAGCTCCTTGGCCCTGTTGCCAGCGTAATCCGTGACCTCCCTGAGGAGTATGACCTCCTCATCAAAATCCTCAAGCAGCCCAGAAAAGCTCGTCTCGCTCCCAACGCCGACCGCTACCCTCTTCCCCTTCCACCGCTCCAGAGTTCTGTCGAGGAGATACTGGCCCTCCCCCATCTCCACCACCGCTCACCCTACGCCTGGGTCTTTTAATACTTTCCCGACCCAAAAGTCTTTAAGGGCTTTTCCTCTCCGTCCAATCGGTGGTGTTATGAGGCTCGTCACGAAAAGCGAGGCCGTTAAGAGGGCTTTAATCGAGGAGCTGAGGAAGGAGAGAATACTCTTTGAGATGCGCCCTAGGGAGGGTTTTGACGGCTTCGTGGGGTACGTAATAGAGGGAACCCTGAGGGAGATTGAGGAGAAGATTGAGAACCTTGAAGGGGCTGACGTTGAGGCCCTGAAGGAGGGGTTCACATCCTTTAAGGAGAGCCTGAACCACGTCCTCGAGCACCTCAAGGCGGGAGAAAAGGCCGACGAGCTCCTCAAAGAAGGACTGTGGGTGGCCGAGCTCCTCGACCAGCTCTACAAGAACGGGGCGATAGAGTACGATGGGGTAAACGTCAAGCTCAAAGAGGGAATCAACGTGGACGAGCTTAAGTTCGAGTTCAAGTTCCCCTTCAACCTCGTCCACAATCCGGAAGCTGTGGAAAAGCACGTGAAGCAGTTCGCCTTCGTTGACCTTCTCATCGAATACGAGTTTAAAATTCTGGAACTCGAAATAGCTAAGATAAACGCCCTCGGCAAGGTAGCCAGCAAGTACTTCCCGGAGGACACCCTTCTGAAGGTTTACTTCGCCCTCGTGGGCAGGGCAATCCTCGCGGAGGAGATGCTGAAGGCCCTCGGCGACAGGAAAGTTTCGGAAGAAGAGCTTGTGAAAACGTTCATGAGGGCGTCGCCGATAGCGGTGCCCACTCCAAAGGGAACTCTCGTGATAAACTACTCCAGGGATGCCCTCGAAGAAACCCTCAAGCTTCTCAAGAGGCTCGGCTACGTCGAGATAAAGGGCGGAAAGGTCAAGAAGCTCAAGGATTTGGGCTGATTTCCAATTTCTAAATTTTAGAGCCATGTAAAGCCAGAGTGGGCCTTTCTTAATCCTAATGCTCCGACATTCAAACGGCCGGTCGATTGGACAACCTTTATAAGTTTGGTCATTCAAATGACCAAAATGGTGATATTATGGTTCAACTCGATGACTTTATTTTGGAGCACCTTCTCAACACCCAAAACCTGCTCGCTCCGTACAACAAGCCCCACAGAAGGGAGCGGTATCACTGGCTCTCCTCAAAACTGAACGCGTATCTTGAAAAAGGAACTCCAGACACTGTTCTTCTGCTCGGCATAAGGGGAGTTGGGAAAACGACCCTTCTCGCCCAGCTGTACTTTGAGGCCATAAAGAGAACGAGCCCGAACAACGTCCTTTACCTCTCGCTCGACAGGCTGAAGGCCCTTGGTCTGGAACTGCTGGAGGTAATTGACGCCTACAGGCGTCTCGTTCAACCCAAGAACGCGGTGCTCCTGCTCGACGAGGTGCAGTACGAAAGGGACTGGGATTTAAAGCTCAAACTCCTCCACGATGAGAGGCGGTTTCTCATAATTGCCACCGGTTCATCGGCGATAAAGCTCAGGGAGAGCCCGGACCTTGCGAGACGGGCACTGCACAGGGAGCTGTTCCCGATGACGTTCAGGGAATACCACCTCCTTAAAACCGGTCGCGAACTTCCCGAGCTAATGGAGAAAATCCTTCGGGGACAAGAAGTTTCAATGCCCCCAATAACGGAAGATGTGGAGCTCTACGTAAGGGCCGGTTCGATGCCATTGATTCTCGAAATGGAGGAGTGGGAAGTCTACGAGCGCCTGACCGCGATGCTCGACAGGGTTATTTACCGCGACCTCAGGGACGTGCACGAGTTCGATACAGAAACACTTGACAAAACCCTTGACCTCCTCTACCTGCTTGCAACGCCAAAAGGGGAACGCTTCAGCTACGAGAGGCTCTCAAAGACTCTCGGTCTTGCCAAGGGAACCGTTATGAAGCTGATTGATGCCCTTGAGAAGACCGGCCTCGTGCAGAGGATTCCCCCTTGCGGTTCGCTCTCAAAAGCAAAGAGGAAAAGCCCGAAAATCAAGTTTATAGCGGTTCCGATAAAGTCAGCCCTGCTCTTTGGCTCCGGCTTCAGCCTGGGGAAGAAGGAGGTCTTTGCCTCGTTGCTTGAAGATGTCGTGGCGTTCTATCTGTTCCTCCTCGCAAAGTCCAGAAACGGCAAACTCTGCTACGAACCCGGCAAGGGCGGGACAGACTTCGTTCTCGAGCTGGGCGGGGAAAAGGTCGTAGTGGAAGTTGGCCTCGGCAAGGCCAGGAAAGACCAAGTTGAAAGGAGTATGGAGCGCCTGAAAGCAAAGAAGGGCATCGTATTGGGTAGCAAGTATGAAGTGGGAGATAGGATAGCGTTTTATCCCTGGCAGATGTTCGTGGTGGGGTTTTAGTCCATGAGCTCCGGAGAAAGGTACTCAATCCTCGCCCTTCCGTTTTTCTCCAGCCACTCCAGCAGTTCCTTCGCGAACTCGAACTTCCTGCGCTTGCTCTCCCAGACCGGCGAGTGCTCCTTTAGCGAGGGCTTGCTCCACTTCCCAACGGTCTCGCCGAAGTCGAAGCCGACCAGCGTTATCTCTTTGGCTCCGAGTTCCTCCGCCAGAAAAGCGGCCCTGTCACCGTCGGTGAAGCCCCCGAAGTTGTAGACTATG
>NZ_JAMONU010000127.1 GCF_027066465.1 Thermococcus sp. | reverse complement strand
CGTTGGGATTGTCCCACTGCCTGAACAGTTCAACGAGGAGGGCGTGCCTCTTGTGGTAGTCCATCCTCGAGATGTAGCCCACCATGAACTTTCCCCTCTCTCTGAACTTTCCAGCGTGGGGCGGTTCGAGGAGAAAGCGCTCGTCTATCGGCTGGTGAACAACGATTATTTTATCCTCGGGGATTCCCGCGAAGCGAACCAAGTCAACCTTTGTCAGGTGAGAGACGGCATAAATCACATCGCATTTCCTCGCCGAGAACAGACCGAGTCGGATGAAGAAGCGCTCGAAGAGGCCTTTTAATCCTTTCCTCGGGTGCTTTAAGGGGATTAAATCGTGTACCGTGACCCATTTTTCCGCCTTCGGCTTGAAGAACGGGAGAGTTATGGCTTCTATAACGCCGACGGCGTGGTAGGCGTCGCATTTCGAACGGACGAGCCAGAGGGGAACCTTGAAGAACTGCCAGATGAAGTACGAAAACCTCTCGCCGGGCGACAGCTCGACCTCGTGCCTCTCACGCTCGAGGGTCCTGATTAAGTTCCTTGTGTAGACCGCTATTCCCCCAGCTCTGGTGCTCAAGCGCCGGACTATCAGGCAGACCTTCATTCAACCACCCCTGTAAACGACGAGAAGCCTCTCAACAATCTCCCCCCAGTCGTAGCGCTCGGCATTCCTCTTCGCGATTCTCCCCAGCCGTGCAGAGTTCTCGTGGGCGAGCATCAGCGCCCGGGCGAAGGATTCCTCCTCCAGAGGAACCACGAAGCCCATTTTGCCGTCCTCAACGAGGTGCATCGAGGCGTTCATCGGGTGCTCAACGGTGACCACGGGAAGGCCAGAGGCCATCGCCTCGAGGACGACCATGCCGAAGCCCTCCCTCCGCGAGGGGAACGCAAAGACCCTCGACGCTTTCATGAGGGCGATGACGTCCCCATAATCCTTCAAAAAGCCCGTGAATGTGACGTTGTTGCCGATTCCCAGTTCTTGCGCGAGGCGTTCGAGCCGCTCTCTTTCCGGGCCGTCGCCGGCTATGACTGCCTCAAAGTCGGGAAACTCCTCCTTAAGCAGGGCAAGTGCACGGAGGAGGAAGTCAACACCCTTCTCGGGGATTAACCTGCCAACGAAGAGAAAGTCCGATTCCAGTTGTGAAGGACTCACAGAGCGAATCAAGTTAAAGTCTATGCCGTTGGGAACGAGGTAGACCGGCTTTCTGAGGCCGGCGTTTAAGAGGTCGAGCATCGTCTTCTGGGAGACCGAGATATGCCTCTTAAATGAAAACAAACCCTTCTCAACTTCCCTGCCTGCAAAGCCGATGGAACCGAGGTATTCGAACCAGTAATCACCCCAGAACTCGTGCCAAGTTATGAAAACGTTCTCCACGTTGAGAAGTCTGAGGGAATATGCCGGGAGGTATGGGCTTGCCTGGCAGTCAACAACGTCGAAGCGCTCATCCCTGAGCCGGGAAACAAGGGAGAGTGAGTGAAGCAACGGCGGAAGGATTGAACGTCTCGAACCGGAGTAGAGGGAGTTTCTTTTGACCTTAACCGTTCCATGATAGTGGATTCCCTCACGCTCGATTTCATCTTCTCCCTCCCAGAGCCGGTATCCGTAGACGTGAACCTCGTGAGCCTTCGCTAGTCTTACCGCAAGCTCGTAAATTCTCTTCTCGACACCTCCCTTGACCCACGGATAAACCACGTCGTATACGAAGGCTATCCTCAGAGCTTCCATCACGCAAAGTTGTCCGCTAACGTTTATAAGGTAATCCCAAGAAGGTTAGGGCAGTGAAAGAAGGGTGTTGAACCATGGTCAGCACGTTGGTAGCAGTGATAGCAGGAATCGTTGCGTTCTGGGTTGTTCTCTACGCCCTCTTCGGAAAGAAAGAGATCGACCCGGTAACGGGGGAACCCATTGAGAAGGAAGAGGGACTCAGCGTTGACTTCTTCATTGCCATGTGGAGAACCAAGAGATTGCTCGGCTTCATAGACAGGCTCTCCAGGATAAACGTCCGGTTCTGGAAGGTTTACGCTGACATTGGGATAGCCCTTGGATTCATAGGCATGGGCTACGTCTTCTACGCCCTGTTCAAGACGGCCATGAAGACCATCCAGACGGGTGGAAAGGAGAGCGGAGTCCAGCTCGTTATTCCGGGGCTCACGATACCCCTGTGGTACGGACTCGTGGGTTTGGCCGTTGTTATGATTGTCCACGAGCTGAGCCATGGCGTCGTTGCAAGAGCCGAAAAGCTCCCCCTCAAATCCGTTGGCCTCGTCCTTCTGGCGGTCATCCCCGGAGCGTTCGTTGAACCCGACGAGGAGGAGCTGAAGAAGGCCTCTCTGAAGTCACGGCTCCGTGTTTACGGTGCCGGCTCGCTCGCGAACATAGTAACGGCCATAATAACCGCCCTCTTAGTCACTTACGCGGTTACACCGCTCCTCGTTCCCAGCGGGATTCTTGTTTCAGACGTCGTCCCGAACAGCCCGGCCTACGGGGTCCTCCACAAGGGAGACGTGATAGTTGCGATAAACGGACAGCCGATAAACACAATGGAGCAGTTCATAGCCTACATGAACAAGACCAGACCCGGAGAGAAGGTTACGCTGACCGTTATCAGAGACGGGGAGAAGATGAACCTTCAGCTGACCCTGGGGAAGTATCCGGGGAAGCCCGAGAAGGGATACATTGGAATATACCCCGCACAGCACGTGACCTCGAAGATAGGCTACGACTGGCTGATACTCCCCCTGTTCTTCTCGCTCTACTGGATATACGTTCTCAACCTCGGAATAGGACTCATGAACCTGTTCCCGCTGGTTCCCCTGGACGGCGGGAGGATGCTCGATGACGTGATAAAGGAGTTCCTGCCGGAGAACGTCGCGAAGCCCGTCAGATACTTAACCATCGGCGTTGGACTCTTCCTGCTGGCCCTCAACATATGGCCCGCCCTCATGAACCTGGCGGGTTAGTCCCATATCTCCGGCTTTATCCTTATCTTCCCCCTTGAGAAGCGGAACTCCGCGATGCCGGGTTTAAAGTCCGGCAGGAGGGATTTTCTCACGAGCATCCTCTCAACCCCCGGCACCTCCGTCGGGAGGAACTCCACTATGTGCTCGGAGTACTGGGACACCCACGAGAGGAACCTCCTCGAGACCCTATCCCTGTTGAGCAGGAAGATGTTGACGGGTCTCGCCCCGCTCTGGGTTCTGGCCGCAGCATCTTTGAGGGCTATGTTCTTTTGGAGGATTTTGATGCCAAGCTCCTCACCAAAAATTGCCGTAAAGCCATCGAGCGTCACCGTCAGGCCAACCCTCTTCTCCTCCCCCTCGACGAGTCTGGAGTAGAGGGAGACTATCTTGGGCAGAAACGTGCTCCCATCTATGTTTCCTAAGGTGTGAACGAAGGGTTCCCGCGGGGGGATTCCATTAACGGAACCGAAAACGTCTATTATCGCGAGTCTGCCGGATTTCCCCATACCCTCAAGGTCAAAGTTTATCGCCGACGCGTACCTGCAGAGTAGAGTATACGGCAGGGAGTAGTCGGTTATGACTCCGAACCAGCCCGAGTCCAAGAAGTTTCTGAACATCTCAACGCCAAGGGTCCAGCCAAAGGAGCGCATGTCGTAAACCATAAGAAAGAGACTGTCCTCGAGTATGCCCCCTCCGAGCATCGAATCGAGGGGAGCAATCCCAGTCTTTATAACCTCGTACCTCATCTTCAAAACCGGTTGATGATGCCATCACGTTTTTAAAAGTCTTTTCGTTATGAACCCCCATGCACAGATGCTCTAAATGCGGCCGTCCAGCGGTCTACCACGCGCGCTACACAGGTCGCTACTACTGCCACAAGCACTTCAACGAGATGGTAGAGAAGAAGTTCAAGGAGACAGTCAAGAAGTACCACCTAATTGAGAAGGGCGAGCGAATAGCTGTCGGGGTCAGCGGAGGAAAGGACAGCGTTGTCCTCATGCACCTCCTGGCCAAACTCCGAGAGAAGTTTCCGTTTGAACTCGTTGCGGTAACCATAGACGAGGGCATAGCCGGTTACCGACCGAAAAGCGTTGAGGTAGCCAAGAGGAACGCGAAGAAGCTCGGAATAGAGCATCGCGTTTATTCCTTTAAGGAATACATCGGCTTCACCCTCGACGAGACAGTTGAGATAATGGGGAGCTTCGAGAAAAAGGAAAGGGTTGGTGCCTGCTCCTACTGCGGCGTCTGGAGGCGCTGGCTCCTCAACTACGCGGCCAAGGACGTCGGTGCCGACAAGTTGGCCGTCGGCCACAACCTCGACGACGAGGTGCAGATGTTCATAATGAACATTCTGAGGGGCGACATAGCGAGGCTGGGGAGAACCGGCCCCTACTACGAGGAAATCCACCCCGAGCTCGTCCCGAGGATAAAACCCCTCCGCGAGATTCCCGAGAAGGAGATTGTCCTCTACGCGGTTCTGAACAACATTGAAGTTGACCTGAGCGAGTGCCCCTACGCGGTCGAGGCCTTCCGTGCCGAAATCCGCGACTGGCTCAACGAGATGGAGGAGAGGCACCCGGGAACGAAGTATCAAATCCTTAGGAGCTACGACAAGCTCTTCCCTCTGATAGCGAAGACCTACACGAAGAGGACGAGCGAGCTGAACCGCTGCAAGATATGCGGCCAGCCGACGACGGGCGAGATATGCAAGGCCTGCCAGTTCCGCCTTCAGGTCGAGAGGAAAGCTAAGGAGAAGGGGCTGACGTTCAGGGTTGAGTGAACTAAATTACTACCACTGGGTGTTCCCCGTGATTATCGAGACGGCAGTTCCCTTTGAGGAGCTTGAGGAGATAAGGAGAAATAGCGGGGCGGGGATTAAATTAACCCTTCTCGGAACCATCGAGAGGAACGGGATAACTCTCAACCGGGTTCTCCTGAAAGGCCCTCCTGAGGAAATCGAGCGCTTCATGGAAAAGCTCCGCCTGGCGAGGGCCGGCGGTTAGTTTGGGGCGCAAACTTCCGGGCGGGTATTTAAGGAGTTCAGAGGACTTTTTCTCGGTGGGAGTATGGAGGAGATAAGCGAAGCCCTCAGGGCAGTTGAGCGGGAGCTGAACCTTGCGAGGAAGGCGTATAGAGCGAGTATCTTTCTCTACTGGGCGTGGGTTATGCCCGGGGTTTACCTCTTCGCACAAATCCTGACAAAGCACGCGGGAATTAATGAAGGAATTACTCAGTGGCTTTCGCTGGTTGCAGGAATAGGTTTCATCGTTGAAGAGAGAAAGGCCTTTAGAAAGGTGGTTCAGCTCAGAAAGGTTCTTGGAAGGGTTGAAAAAACACCCAAAGGATACATCCTCGCCCAGGTTATCGTGTGGCCGGTATCAGCTCTGATTGCCAGCCTGTACACCAAAAACGACGGTCTATGGATGCTGGTCTTCATAGGACTCGGTTTACTCCTCCTTACGGGCGTTGAGTTCATTTTCACTGGAGAAAGGGACTGGAAGACCGCTCTGGCAGGGCTGATAATACTCCCCTCAACAACTCTCTGCACGGGCTTTGGCTACGCTGTTGTGGTGATTGCCTTCGCATTCTCGCTGACTGCTTACCTCAACCTGAAGGAGGCCATGAGGGAGTGATATGCTCGAAAAGCTCGCGAGGCTCTCGAAGTCACCGCTCGGCAATCCAACGAGGTTAGCGATAGCCCTCTACCTGCTGTCGAGGGAGAGGACAACGTTCTCAACCCTGAGAAAAGCCCTGAACCTCACCCCGGGAAACCTTGAGTCCCACCTGAAGGCCCTGGAAGAGGCAGGAATCGTCAGAACTTACTACGGATTCGGCAAAAGGCCGAGAAAGTTCGTTGAGATAACCGATGAGGGTGTGAAGGAGCTTGGAGAGGCTCTTAAAATCCTTAGGGAGGTGGTTGGAGATGATTGAGTTCCTCAAGGCGCTCCTCATGTGGCTTGCGGTATTTATTCCGACCATGGCCATCGGCTCATCTGTATCAAGGGGAAACCCCAGGAAGGCGGCCCTCCTGATTCAGGTTTCCATACTCCTACTCTCGCTTTCACTCATCTGGGTCGTGAACGGACCGAAAAGCTCAGGGCTTTTTCTCAACCTGAGCTACCTGCCGCAGGCATTGCTGGTTGGCTTCACGGTTTCCCTTGCACTGAACGTCATCGGCTCAAGAAACGAGGACGCCAATGAGCTGGAGTTCCTTCCCGGAGGCTGGAGAAGGTATCTCCTCGTTCTCATTCTGGCGCCGTTGAGCGAGGAGCTCCTCCACAGGGGACTGGTGGAGGGCTACCTTCTAAGCTACGGCCACTTCTGGAGCGCGGTTCTCTTTGCGGCTCTCCTGTTTGCCCTGCCCCACTGGAGGGCCTTCGAGGGAAACGTTTTGGAGAGGGTTTCGATTGTTGGCGGAGCCTTCCTCCTCGGAACGCTGGCAGGTTACCTCTTCGCCCTCGGCGGAATAGTCCCGGCTTTCACCCTGCACTCCTCGGCCAACCTCGCGGGACTAGTTTTTCTGAAGCTCAGAGAAAGGGGACGGTATAAATAGCATCGAAGCGTATCCCAAACCGGTGAGGGGGATGGAGGATGTTAAGGAGCTGAAGAGCGTCCTTGAGAGGGTTGAGAGCAAGCTGATAGCGGCTGGAAATATATACGGGGCGCTAACATTCTCCGCATGGTTGACGGTGATGACTGGCTACTACGTTCTCTCAGGACTGCTCGGTAACGGCTACGTGGAGTCGCTTGTTTACTGGGTCATCGGGGCCGTCATCGTAAGCTACGCAACCAAAAAGGTCTGGGACAGATACATCGCGGTGCTGGTTTCAGAGACGGGGAGGGAGAGGAGAATCGGGCTTGAGATTCTGGCTTCGTGGATTATCGGAGGTCTAATCGGCTGGGTAATAATCCCATGCCTCGGAATTACCACGACCCCCGAGGAAACCGTCGCGGTTTCACTCCTCAGCTTTCTGGGGATTTCCCTCGCCGGCCAGACGCTCGTAACTGGAGACAAGGAGGAGATACCTTCCTTCCTCGTGCCGCTCCTTGGACTACCGCTCGTCCCGGTAGCTGGAAATCAGGCGACCCTCTGGGCGGGGTTTGTTGTTGCATTCGGGTTCAGCCTCACGATAGCCCTCTACCTTCTCTCGGCGTTCAAGGCCATAGAACGGTGATATGATGGAGCCGCTGAGGGAACTCACGAGGAACCACGTCCTCGGAAACCCGATAAGGTTGGGAATCATGCTCTACCTCCTGCCCAGGGAGAGGGTTCTCTTCAAGGAGCTTTTGGATGTTCTGGAAGTAACCCCCGGAAACCTCGACTCCCACTTAAAAGCGCTTGAAAAAGCGGGCTACGTAAAGCTCTACAAGGTCTTCGCCGACAGGCCGAGAACTGCGGTGAGGATAACCGAGAGGGGAGCGAGAGAAACGGGAAGGTATTTGAGAACGCTGAAGGAAGTCCTCAACTCCCTCTAAGCTCTTCCTCGGCCTTTCTCCTAAGCTCTTTTATGCGCTCAATCCTGTACTCCTCGACCAGCTTGAGGAACCTCTCGGCTTCCCTCTCCCTGTCCTCCTCTGCCCAGCGCTCCAGTAACTCATCTATGGCCCTTTCGAGGGTTTCGCGCTCAACGACCGCGAACTCATCAACGCGCTTAACGTCGAGTTCTTCGCTCGTGAAGAAGGGCACGTGGGCCTCGCGGAGAACCTCCCTCACCGGCCCGGGAAGGGGCTTCTCGGTTATCAAAGCTTTAATCCCCTTCTCGACAAGTTCCTCAGCGATTGCCTTTCCAGCCCCGGCCGGATTGATTACGAAGAGAACGTCGCCCCTCCTCAGTCCGACCTCGCGCTCAATCCTCTCAAGCTCGCGCCAGCTGAGGACCCTCAGCACTTTCAGCGGAACCGCGCTGCCTCGAACTTCGACCACGTTCATCCTCTTGACCTTGACCAAATCCCTGCTGAGGCGCTCTATCAGTGCCTTTGCCTCCCTTAGCTGTTTCTCAAGAGCCTCTATGCGCTTTACCTTCGCCTCAAGCTCCCTCTCACGGAGAACCTTTCTCCTGACCTCCTCGTCGTAGTCCGCTATTCTGCGCTCAAGCCTCTCGATGGTTCTCCTCTGCTCACGAATAATGCCCCTCAGCTCCTCGTTCTCCCTCTCAATGAGCGCTATCCTCTCCTCAAGCTCGCGGATTTTCCTCACGTAGGGTCTAACATCAACGCTCGCCTGCTCCTCGGGTTCTTCCTCCTCCCTCGGCCTCTCGCGCCTGATAACCTTCTGCATGGCCTCGCCGAGGTTGTAGCCCTGAATCACTAAGGCCTTCACTTCGTCGGCCCTCTTGCTCAACCCCGCCTCACGGAGCTTCGCCTCGACGTGCTCGAGCTTGGGCTTTAGGCGAAGGTAAGCCTTGTAGGCGGCGGCCAAGGCGTCTCGCTGGTGGTCGTCGTCAACCTTGATGCCGAGGCTCCTCAACAGCTCGTTCTTCTCCTCAACCCTTAAGCTCTCCCTCGGAACGAAGAGCTGGGCCTTGAAGGAGCGGGCTATCTTCTCGACGAAGCCCGGGGCCGGGGAAACATCGGTCGCCACAATGACGGGGTGTCCTATCTCGCTTATGAACCTGAAGACCTCGCCGACCGGCATGTTCCTCTCGCTGTAAAGCGCCACCACGTTGCCGCTAAGGTCTATGACCGCTATTCCAACCGTTATGCCCGGGTCAATGCCAACGATGACGCTCTTCCTTTCCCTCACGGCCTCCTCACCCTTAAGTGGGGCGAAGCCGAGCTCTGCCCTCTCAACCGGATAAATCCTGACCTCGACGTCGCCGCCACGCATCGGCCTTACCAGTCCGGCCAGCTCCTCCCTGCTCGCGTAGATTCTGAACTCGCCCCTCGCCAGGCCGTAGTCCTTCTCCTCGGTCTCGAGGTCAAATGGTATGTCAGCCCTCTTCAGCCTGTCCTCGATTTCCCTCACCTTGTCGCGGACGAGGTTGTGAACGCGCTTTCTATACCTGTCTTGGCTCCAGCCACCTTTCCCGTGGCTTCTGCCCCTGGTTACCTTGACTATGACCTCGTCCTCGAAGGCCAAAACCTCGTAGCCGACTCCCTTGCTCGCGAGTAGAGCTGAGAGTTTAGCTTCTTCGTAGGGGTCGAACCTGTCGGTCGTTCTTATGCCGTGTTCCTTCGCAAGGCTCTGAAGGCTTCTCC
>NZ_JAMONU010000126.1 GCF_027066465.1 Thermococcus sp. | reverse complement strand
AGCTTTTGTGGTGGAGTTCCACGACGTTGACCTCGAAAACTACCCGCCACAGGACTCGGAGTCAGAGCCATCACCCGAAACAATCAAAGCCCTTAGAGACTCCATCCTAACCGACCTTCGCGGCGAAGAGAACAAATTCCTCGCTCGTTCAAAGGAAGAGGCAAACAAAGCAGTCAGGGCCCTAAAAGGCACAGAGTACTGGAGAGTTCTCGTTGAACTTAACGGGGCCCTTGAACCCTACGATATGCACTTCGGCTATCGCGTCGTTGATGAGATTGCGCTGTTTTTCCAGAGCGCCAAGGAGAGCCGGGACAAAGGCATCGTGGAATTCAGGGACGATGACGAAATCTTCGACCTTGCACTCCTGATGAAAGTCCTCCCGAAGTTCCACGGGAACAGGAAGAAGCTCGAAGAGCCTTTGAAAGTCATTTTGGTGGAGTGCTTAAGACAAGAAAACAACAGCCCAGTAAAGTTCAGAGTTAGCTTTACCGAGAGAGCAAACACAAAAACGTTGGAACTTCCAACAGACATAGATAAACTAAACAGTGAGGCAATAATTGAAATGCTCACAAATTGGGAGAAATATGAAAACAACTTCCGCTTCAAACACACGGCCAGGAAAGTTCTCCGCATGCTCCGCCAGCTGTACGAGATAGGCTTCGCGAGCTTCAGTTGATTCGTCTTTTTCTTTCATTCCCAGCAGCGTAAATCAACTTACCCTCAGGTAGGCCATTTGTCTTTTAAGTCAGAACTCCCACCACTCGGACTGCACCTCTTTGACCCTCGCCACCGTTCTCAAAGCTTCGTACGATGGACTGACCGGGACCTCGCGGATTTCACCGCTGAGGTAGCCCCTGATAAAGGCAGGCAAACCTTTGTCAAGGCCGACCGAGTAGCCGCCCTCAAAAATCACCGCGAGCGGATAGCGCGAGAGCGTTGAGCCCGCGTAGGCGAAGAAGAGTTCACTGAGGCGAAGCGTCGTCAGGTTCTCGCCGAGGAATCCGTCAAATCCAGCCGAGACGACCACGAGCTTCGGCCTGAACTGGGCCAAGAGGGGGAGAACAACCTCGTCCCAGGCGTAGATGAAGTCGTCATCTCCGGAGTAGTGAGGCATCGGCAGGTTGATTTTTGTACCTTCGGCCCCTTTCCCGCCGACGTCGTGCTCGTAGCCGCTCCAGGGGTAAATATCACGCTCGTGAAGGTCTATATGAACCGCGTTGGGGTCGTTCCAGAGTATCTCCTGCGTCCCGTTGCCGTGATGGGCGTCGAAGTCAATCACCAAAACCTTCCCGACGAGCTCCTCCGCAACCCTCGCCGCGTATGCCGCGTTGTTGAAGATGCAGAAGCCCAAAGTGGGAGCGTTGAATGCCCTTCCGGATTTTCCGGCGTGGTGGCCCGGCGGCCTAACGAGGGCGAGGTAAAGGCCTTTCTTCTCCAGCGCCAGCTCGACGGCCAGCTTCGAAGCTCCAAACGCCGTTAAAGCCGCTTCCCACGTGCCAGGGGAGACGTAGGTGTCCGGGTCGAGGTACGAGAAGGTTCTGCTACTCTCGCGGACCAGCTCTACGTATTCCTTCGAGTGAACCCTCAGGAGTTCCTCCATGCCCACGGGTTCCGGCTCAACCGGCTCCCATAGTCCCAGCTCTTTTAGAACGCCCGATGCCCTCAACAGCCGGTCGGGGTTCTCGGGGTGATAGTTCCCGGGTCTGTGTTCAAGGAAAACGGGAGAATAGATAACGGAGAAGGCCAAGCGGCCTCACCACTCCTCCTCTTCCTCGATTAAACCGTACTTCTCCAGCTCGCGGAGGAGCTTTCTAACGGCCTCCCAGGCATCGTGCTCGCTCTTGGCACCTGAGCAGACGATTTTACCGGAGGAGAAGAGCAGTATGACA